>JAFGGR010000015.1 GCA_016930475.1 Clostridiales bacterium
GGCGTCAGGAAACCGACGAGCCCGGGAACGGAGTCAAAATAACGGCCGGTCAGTCCGGAGCGAACAGCGATCCTTCGGAGCCCGGGCGGTTGTGTCGTTATCAATTTGGTCAATAGAAGTATCGCCGGAAACCTTGTTTTTGTACGTTTCATGGACTTGTTTTGACAATGATTACGTAATAGCATATATTTGGAAACCGGGGCGTGAAATGACGATGAAATCGTCCGAAGTTTGAACGTCCGCCGGAACAAAGAAATATCGTTCCGGAAGTTGTCTTATGGTGATGTATTGATCGAAAGGCGGGTAAAGATCCTTGGATAAACGTAACCCGACTGCGCCCGAACTTTTAGGAAGCACGGAAGTGCTTGTGCGGAAGACCGGGCGCATTCGAACCGGTATCATCATCGCACTTCAGATCGTTATCGATATCGGGTCGTTCTTTCTCGCTTACCTGTGCTCACTCCTCCTGCGTTTCGGCGGAATTCCGAAAAATGATTTCACCGAGTACATACAGGCTATTTTCATCCAAGTCGGAGTGTATTTCTTGTTTTTCGTTCTTTTCTCCCTCTATCGCACGCTCTGGAAAACGGCCGGGATCGACGAATTATTGCGCGTCACCCTCGCGTCGATCCTCGCGGCCTTCTTCGGCTTCCTCTTGTCCTTTTTGCTGGATCGACCGTTGCCGTTCTCCGTTTATCTGGCCGGCGCCGCGTTGGTCATCAATTTCACCGGCTTTTCGCGCATCGCCTACCGATTGCTTCGCCGCGTTCAGAGCGGCATGATGGGTTCGGAGCAATGGCGGCGGACAATGATCGTCGGAGCCGGTGAGATGGGCTCCGCCGCGATCCGTCAGATGAACGATCAGCCGTGGCTGCATATGCGGCCGTTGGTCGCCGTCGACGACGACCGGGGCAAACTTCGACGTATGGTACGCGGGGTGCCCGTTGAGGGAACGCGTGTGGATATTCCGAGACTTGCGCAAAAACACAATATCGATCTGATCGTTCTGTGCCTTCCCCGGGTCGACGAGAAGGACCGTCGCGAGATCATTCGACTCTGCTCCGAGACGACCTGCGCGATCAAGACGATGCCGAGTCTTCAGGAGATCATGGATCATAAGGATGCCGGCAGTATGCGGGACATCGATGTCGGAGATCTCCTGACCCGTACCGAGCGCAAGCTTGATGAGACGGGCATTCGCGAATATCTCCTGGGTCGAACGGTTCTGGTGACCGGCGGAGGCGGATCGATCGGGTCCGAACTGTGCCGGCAGATCGGCCGCTTTGATCCGGATAAGCTTGTTATTTTCGATGTGTATGAGAATAGCGCGTACGATCTGTCACTGGAGCTGAATCGGCTCTTTCCGAAACTCGATTGCATCGTGGAGATCGGTTCCGTGCGCGACGAGAAGCGCCTGGACGAGCTTTTCACGCGTTATAAGCCGCAAATCGTCTTTCACGCCGCCGCACACAAGCACGTGCCGCTCATGGAACATAACCCGGCCGAGTCGGTCAAGAACAATGTCTTCGGGACACTGAATACCGCCAAGGCCGCGCTCGATCACGACGCCCAGCGCTTCATCCTCATCTCGACCGATAAAGCGGTCAACCCGACCAGCGTCATGGGCGCGTCCAAGAGAATGGCCGAATATGTGATCCAGTACCTCAATTCCTTTGGGCGTACGCGCTACGCCGCGGTCCGCTTCGGAAACGTGCTCGGCTCGAACGGAAGCGTCATCCCGCTTTTCCGGAAGCAGATCGAAGCCGGCGGACCCATCACGGTCACCGACAAGAATATCACGCGTTATTTTATGACCATCCCCGAAGCGGCACGGCTCGTGCTTCAGGCCGGCATTTTTGCCAAAGGCGGTGAGATCTTCATTCTCGATATGGGCGACCCGGTCCGCATCGACGACATCGCGCGCACACTCATCCGCCTTTCCGGCTTCCGACCGGACGTCGACATCAAGATCGAATATTCCGGCCTCCGCCCCGGCGAAAAGCTCTACGAAGAACTCTTCCTCGATGAAGAACAACCGGACGAGTCCGGAATTCCCGGAATATTTATCGGCAAGGTCAAGAGCCCGCCGCCGGAGGAGATCAAGAAAAATCTCGACTGGCTCCGGGAACAGATCGAAAACGGCGAGGACGCGAGGACCTGCTTCACGGCGCTCATCAAGACGTATAAGCCGGAGAAGAGAGCGGATGCAGATATGGAAGGCGGCCCGGAGTAAGGTCAGAGATTATTTGAACACCACCCGCAAAAGACAAAACGAGATCGACGGAATTGCTTGTTCTCCGGGATGATATGTGCTACAATCTCCTCGTGTTCAAAATATGAACACCTATGACGGGCCGAGTAGGCGATAACCGGATTCAGGTGTTCGTGAACCGGTGTCTGCGGTGCACATACTTTGCACTATTGAATAAATCGTGAAATGAGGATATCCATGAACCAAGATCGAATTCCTCAAACGCAAATCGATCGCGAATATATTCTGCTTACCGAGATCGAAGCGAATCAGTCGGTTTCACAACGCGAACTGTCCCGGAAGGCCGGGCTTTCGCTGGGTTCCGTAAACATCTTACTTAAGAAAATGGCGAAGCAAGGTTTGATCAAGATGGAATCCATCCCCGCGAACCGCATCATATATATGCTTACACCGGCCGGAATGGCGGAAAAAGCTTTCAAGACCGTACGGTATATAAAAGTTCATTACAAAGTCATTGAAGAGACGAAGGAACGTATCCGTGCCGGTCTGATGACCCTTCAACAAAAATATAGCACCATATGCATACTCAAGTCGGAAGACGAACTCACAGAGATCGTCCAACAGGCAGTACAAGAATACAGACACAATCACCCCGATGCGACCATCCATTTGATCGATCGACCCGGCCAAATTACGCCCGACTTGATCGGTCCGGGTGAAACGGTCGCCTTCCTGGCGTTGCCGGACGACCTGATCCTCGATCGGGTTCGCGGGGAATACATAAAACAAATCACACCGATCAGCTTGACGGAACTTTTTCGGTGATCAATAGTAGAGGAACAGGAAACAATGAGTGAAAACAAAAAAATATGGCTGTCTTCACCGCACATGAGCGATGAAGGATACGAGATGCAGTATATCCGGGAAGCGTTTGACGCTAACTGGGTTGCTCCGCTCGGAACGAATGTCAACGAATTCGAGCGAGAACTGGCCCGCAAGGTCGGCGCGCTAAATGCCGCGGCACTCACTTCCGGTACCGCTGCCACCCATTTAGCGTTGAGAGCGGTTGGCGTCGGTCCGGGAGATATCGTTCTGTGCCCGACCCTTACCTTCTCGGCTACAGTCAATCCGATCATTTATCAAAACGCGACTCCGGTTTTCGTCGACAGTGACATTGAAACATGGAATATGGATCCGAAAGCGCTGGAAACCGCATTAGAGAAATACGGCGAGCGGGTCAAAGCCGTGATCGTCGTTCACCTGTACGGGCTGTCCGCGAACATGGATCCGATCATGGAATCCTGCCGTAAACACAATGTAACGGTCATCGAAGATGCCGCGGAGTCGCTCGGCGCCTATTACAAAGGCCGGCATACCGGGACCTTCGGGAAATACGGTGTTTTTTCCTTTAACGGCAATAAAATCATCACAACTTCCGGCGGAGGCATGCTCGTGTCCGACGACGAAGAAAGAATTCAAAAGGTCAGATTCTGGGCGACTCAATCCAGAGACTCGGCCCGACATTATCAGCACAGCGAATTGGGCTACAATTATCGTATGAGCAATATCGTCGCCGGTATCGGCAGAGGTCAGCTGAAGGTCCTCGATCAGAGAGTCGCCAAGAAACGCTATATTTTTGAATATTATCGAAGAGAGCTGGGTCAATTGGGAGGCGTGAATTTCATGCCTGTCAATGAATGGAACGAACCAAACTTCTGGTTGACGGTGATGACTCTGAGCGGAAAAGTCCGCCCGCTCGATATTATGGAAGCATTGGAAGCGGACAATATCGAGTCCCGACCGGTCTGGAAACCGATGCATATGCAACCGTTCTTTTCCAAGTACGACTGCATCGGCGGCAATGTCAGCGAGAAGTTGTTCGAAAACGGCGTGTGCTTGCCGAGTGACACGAAGATGACCGATGAAGATCTGGAGAGAGTCTGCGGGATCATAAAGGGGTTGTGGGAGTAGATGACGGGATTTGAACAGCAAACCGAGTCAACAAACAAGGGCATATATCGGCGATTTATTAAGAGACCGATCGATTTTTGTTTGTCGTTATTTGCGCTAATCATATTGAGCCCGGTCATCATCGTTGTTGCGCTACTGGTGCGAGTGAAGTTGGGACATCCTGTAATTTTCAAGCAGAAACGCCCCGGATTGAACGAGAAAATTTTCACGATGTATAAATTCAGAACGATGACCGATAAGAAGGATCAAAACGGGCAATTGCTTCCGGATTCCGAACGGCTTACAAAATTCGGGAAAATGCTTCGTTCCACATCATTGGATGAGTTGCCGGAACTATTCAATATTCTTAAGGGAGACATGAGTATCGTTGGGCCGAGACCGCTGCTTGTTGAATATCTGGAACGCTACAACGCCTGCCAAAAGAGGAGGCATGAGGTGAGGCCAGGGTTGACCGGAAATGCTCAGGTAAGCGGCCGAAACGCCTTGACATGGGAAGAAAAGTTCAATTTGGATGTTGATTATGTCGATCATATCCGCTTTCTTCGTGATATAAGAATAATTTTAATGACTGTGAAGAAAGTGATAATGAGAGAAGGGATCCATTCAACACAATCAGATACTATGGAGTACTTTACCGGAAACCATTAGAACTGTTATAGATGAGTATGGTAATAATTTTAGGAAGGGCTGAAAAACGTGAAAACAACATTGGTTATTATAGGAGCCGGTGGACACGGAAAAGTGATTGCAGATATCGCTGTCAAGAGCAATCAATGGAGCAAAGTATTGTTTTTGGATGATGATTCGACGATTCAATCAGTCGGGATACATGAAGTTGTCGGGATTATCTCCGACGCCAGTAAATATGAAAAGAATGCCGTATTTTTAGTAGCGATCGGTGACAATGAAATACGTCAAAAAATACAATCCAAACTGGAACTTCAAGGATTGTCGCTGGCGAAGCTGATCCATCCGAATGCGGTCATTGCTTCCGATGTTGAAATTGGTTCTGGAAGTGTAGTAATGGCTGGAGTTGTGATTAACAGTTCAACGCACATCGGAAAAGGGTGCATTATTAATACGAGTTCCAGCATAGATCACGATTGTGATCTCGGCGATTATGTTCATATATCTCCGGGAGCCCATTTGGCCGGGAATATTCATGTTGGCGATAGAACTTGGCTCGGATTGGGCAGTCTCATAATTAATAATCTACGCATTTGCAATGATTGCACTGTTGGTGCCGGAACTGTAGTTTTACGGAATATCGATGAGACTGGAACATATGTGGGGGTTCCCGCGAGAAAGGTTGAATAATGCACAAAAAGATCTGGATTTTGAACCACTATGCAACGAACATGTTTTTCGACGAGGGCGGAAGACATTATTGGTTTGCCCATTACTTGCAAAAAGAAGGATATGAGCCCACGATTATTTGTGCTTCGACCATTCATAATTCCGACAAGATTGTTGATACGAAAAATCAAAACTATATCAGAGTTGAAAAGAACGGTATACCGTTCGTGTTTGTGAAAACTCCGCCTTATAAGGGAAACGGGAAATCACGCGTTATGAACATGCTGTCATTTTACAGCCGGTTGTTTTCATCGACGAAGAAATATGCCGAAGAGTATGGTAAGCCGGATGTCATCCTTGCATCCAGCGTTCATCCTTTGACGCTTGTTGCCGGGATTAAAATCGCGAAAAAATTCGGTGTGCCTTGTATCTGTGAAGTACGGGATTTGTGGCCGGAGAGCTTAATCGCGTACGGTTCATTGAAGCGACACAGTTTGCTTGCAAGATTGCTGTACAGAGGAGAAAAGTGGATATACAAGAGAGCAGATGAGATAGTATTCACAGTCGAAGGTGGAAAAGACTATATTAAAGAGCGGGAATGGGACGTTGAAAGCGGGGGGCCGATAAAACTCGAAAAAGTGCACCATATTAATAACGGTGTAGATTTGGATACTTATGAAATAAATACTAAAGATAATGCGGTAAAAGATGATGACTTGACAGATTGTAATACATTCAAAGTGATATACACGGGATCAATCAGAGAAGTGAATAATATTCAAGTATTGGTTGAAGCGGCTAAGTATATTCAAGATAAATCCGTTGAGAAGATTCGGTTTATTATTTATGGTGACGGTGATAAGAAGGATGAACTTGTAAACTGGTGTGAATCGAATAACATTGAA
>JAFGGR010000002.1 GCA_016930475.1 Clostridiales bacterium
AAGAGGTCACGCCCCGCGTGGGCGTGTGAGTTGAAATCGAGCGCATCTGCGTTTTGGGAACGAGCCTTGTGTCACGCCCAGCGTGGGAGCGTAGATTGGAATGTGAGCGTTACGACGAGAACTCGTACCGCTAGGTATCGCTCCTTCTTTTTCCTAGCTTACCACCATCGCAACCCAAACTTTACACGAAAATCCTCAAAAGCAACACCGATTTTCTGGTGTTGACATGTCCGCTACCGCAAAATTGAATCATCGATCGATGATTCTGACGTGGTAAAATAATGAAAGGACAAGGGATGAGGAAATGAATATGAGTTTGGGAGAAAATATACAATTTTATAGAAATAAGGCAGGGATTACGCAGGAGCAATTTGCTGAGCGGCTGGATGTTTCGCGGCAGTCCGTCTCGAAATGGGAGTCCAATACGACCTATCCGGAGATGGACAAGCTCCTTCAGATGTGCGAGATGTTCTCGTGCTCGCTGGATACGCTCCTACGCGGCGACGCGGAAAGTGTCAGTTTCGAGGATACCGGCAAATACGATAAGCACATGAACGGATTCGCGTGGGCGATCACCGTCGGGATCGTTCTCCTATTCTTTGGAGTGGCGGTCATGCTCGCGCTCCTCGGAGCCGGGGTGTCGGTACCGCTCTCGGTCGTGGCGATGCTGGCCTTCGTGGTCTCGGGCATCATGACGATGACATATGCCGGGCTGGGACACGATGCTTATATGAAGAAGCACCCGCAGGTCAAACCGTTTTATTCCGGGGAAGACATCGAAGCGGGCGATCGCCGGTTTCGGTTCAGAATCACTTTTTCCATCGGCCTTCTATTCATGGGCGTTTTGTGGCTCGTCGGAAGCTTCGCGCTTCCGGTCCCCGGTGATCTGGGACGGCAGGTGTATGTGGCGATCGCCATTCTGATCTTCGGGATCGCCGTCGCGATCATGTCTTATTCCGGAATGCAGAAAGACAAGTACGACATCGAGAAATACAATCAAAGCAACACGCCCGAGGCGCGAAAAGCGGAGAAGGAATATGAAGAGAATTCGCCGGTCGGGAAGTGGTGCGGCGCGGTCTTTGTGATCGCGATCGCCGTGTTCCTGATCCTTGGGCTGGGCTGGCAGATGTGGCACCCCGGCTGGGTCGCCTTTCCGGCGGCGATTTTCCTCTGCGCGGTCGGAGCGATCGTCGGCGGGGAAAAGGGTAAGAGACATCGCTGAAGCCGTTTTCGCGAAAAGCACCGTCAGAGAGTGCTTGAGTTAAATGAAGAATCGCGCGGAGAGATCCGCGCGATTCTTCGCATATCCGGACCGATTTGTGGCAGAATAAAAGAGTCGGAAAAGGGGTGATGATTTTCGTGAAAGAGAGTATTGAACGTTTTCTGGATGCCGAGGGCAGGTTGAAGGCGTGGCCCGCCAAACGGGCGATGCAGAAACTCATGATCGAATACGTTTCCGAAAAGTTTGAACACGGCCGGGTCTATTCGGAAAAAGAGGTCAATGCCATCCTTACGAAGTGGCACACCTTCGGCGATTATTTCATCTTGCGTCGCGGATTGATCGAAGAAGGGCTCATGGTGAGGACCCCGAACGGCGCGGAGTATAGACGGTCAGAAGTTGTACTCGCGAAAAATGCGGAGAACAGCCGGTCGGACATCTCGCCCGCAGAAAATGCGGAGAACAGCCGGTCGGACGCCTCACCCGCAGAAAACACTGAGATCTCTTTTCCGGAGACGATCGACGACTATATCGCGACTCAGCCCGAGGCGGTTCAGCCGATCCCGCTTCAACTGATCGCAGAGATCGCGAAATGGTGCGACGCGACCGGCAATCACCACTAGAGACGAATAATGGAGTCAAGCCGGCGGCATAGCCATCATCGAATTCATTTCAAAGGAGGACCCAGACCATGACGGTTGAAGAACGATACATGTCGGATGTGGAGTCGATCCTTTCGCATCGACACGATAACGGGGCGGATCTGTGGACCACTCCAGACAAACGTCTGATCAAGGGCGCGCCGTTCTCGACGATCGAGAGCGTCATGTACCTTCTGGAATTGGGTATGGAGCCCGAAGAGCCGATCCTGAAGGCGGCCGCCGATTTGATTTTCGATACGTGGAGGGAGGACGGGCGATTCCATGTGTATCCGACGGGCGCCGTCTATCCGTGCCAGACGATCCTGGCCGCCAATGCGCTTTGCCATATGGGCTATGCATCGGACGCGCGTCTTCGGAAGACCTTTCAACATCTCATGGACACCCGGCATACGGACGGCGGTTGGCGCTGTAAGAAATTCAGTTTCGGCCGCGGGCCGGAAACGGAGAATTCCAACCCGTTGCCGACGCTTACGGCGTTGGACTCGTTTCGTTATAGCGACGAGTTTCGGGATGAGCCTTCGCTCGACCGGGCGGTGGAGTTCCTTTTAGAACATTGGATGATACGAAAGCCGATCGGACCATGCCATTACGGGATGGGGACTTTGTTCATGCAGGTGGAATACCCGTTTCGAAACTATAATCTATTTGTGTATGTATATGTGTTGTCATTTTTCGAAAAGGCGCGGACCGACAAACGATTTCTGGAAGCCCTGCAAGCGCTGGAAGCGAAGACGGTCGGCGGGCGAATCGTCGTGGAGCGCGTCGTTCCGAAGCTTGCCGGGCTTTCCTTCTGTAAGAAAGGTCAACCCAGTGCGCTCGCGACCCGGCGTTATCGGGAGATCCTTTTGAATATGGGCTAGAGGAGTCTGTTTATTCGCGACGGGGCGCTCGCTTTATTCCCCGGTCAGAAGTGCCCGGCATTTATCCGTTTCCTTTTATGTCGTGTGCGGTTATCATGAAGGGGAGCGATGTTGACTTGCGGTCAACAGTTGTGATTACCGAAAACACGAAAATGAGATGAGGACAGATCCATAACTGGATGTCGGAAAGGGGTTTGCTATGACGGACGAATACAATTCGAATGAGACAAACGACACGGAGAACGCTGTTGCTGAAGCGAACGCAGAACGAGAAGCAATGATCGATCAAGCGGAGATTGAACAAGAGCGGATCAACGCGGAAGCGGTTGTTGAACAGGAAGCGGTAACAGAGGTCCGGGAGCAAGTGCTTTCCACGGAAAGAGAAAAGGAACTTCAGCTGAAGAGAATGGCCGCTATCCAAAGCGTTAAAAAAATTCTGGACAAGACGAGCGTGGCTTTTTTGACGACTATCAGCGGGAAGCATTTGGTTTCTTGCCCGATGTATGTACAGAACAAGGAGTTTGACGGGACACTGTGGTTTTTTGCCAAAAGAGACAGCTCCAAGGTCGAGGATATTCGAAAGGATTCGCGCGTCAATGTGCTTTTCGCCGAGAAATCGCCGGTCTCACTATCCGGACGGGCAGAAATCGTTGAAAATGACTTAAAGAAGAAGATGTACTGGACCCGGTCCATTGAGAGATTATTCGAAACCGGCTATGAAAATCCGGAAATTGTTTTGATAAAGATCGAGGCGTTGTCTGCCCAGCTCTGGAAGAGTCCCGGACCCTTTGCCGCTCGTTTCAACAGTGTCGTTCCTCTGTCTGAAGAGAACGCGAAAGTAGTGGAGTTTTAGTCGAATGCTTCTTTGAGATCGGGCACTCACTCCCGATACCATCGAAAAGGGTCGAGTTCGCAAGCGTGAGAACAGAAGGAATAAATTAGGAGCAGCTGCCATGGATAACCGCATCGGCGGAGGAATGGGTCGTTCGGGGCGCGCCTATCTGACCGAGGAAGAGAAAGCGAACCGACCGAAGGTCACCGGTAAGCTGTTGCGGCGGATCGCGGGATATTTAAAGCCGTACTGGAAGCAGATGACTCTGGTGTTTCTGGCGATTTTTGTGTCGTCTGTTTTCAAACTCCTGCCGTCGATCCTGACCGGTCGGATCATCGACGACGGGTTGATCGGCCGCGACCTGAATACGCTCATCATTTTGATCTCGATTTCGCTCGGTGTGACGGTCGCCGCCA
>JAFGGR010000109.1 GCA_016930475.1 Clostridiales bacterium
ACGCGAACGTCTATCCGTCCGCGGAGGCGATCGATGCGCTGAAGGTTTTCGATGAGCCGATGCCCGATTCGCCCGGAGATGCTATGGCCGTTCTGGATCTTCTTGGAACCGTCGGATCGGATGCGGCGGTCGCGCAGAGCGGAGGCAAGTATTTCGGCTTTGTGTGCGGAAGCCTCTATCCCGTGGCTTTGGCCGGGAAATGGCTCTCCGACACGTGGGATCAGAACAGCGCGCTTTATGTCCTTTCTCCGATCGCCGCAAAGCTTGAAGAGGTCTGCGAAAACTGGATCGTCGACATATTAGGCCTGCCGGAAGGGACCGCCGCAGGATTTGTCAGCGGCTCTTCCGTCGCGATCATTTGCGCTCTGGTCGTCGCCAGAAACGAGATCTTGCTTCGAAACGGCTGGGACGTTCACGCTCGCGGGCTGTTTGGTGCGCCGCCAATCCGTGTCGTCATCGGAACACAGGCACACTCTTCGGTCTATAAGGCGCTTTCGTTCATCGGACTCGGTAAAGATCGGATCGAATTTGTCCCCGTCGACGATCAGGGGAGAATGCTTTTCGAAAGGCTCCCCGATCTCGACGCAAACACGCTTCTCATCATCCAGGCCGGAAACGTCAACAGCGGAGCGTTCGATCCGATCGACGCGCTCTGTGACGCCGCTCGAAAAGCCGGAACTTGGGTCCACGTCGACGGCGCCTTCGGACTCTGGGCCGCCGCCTCGGAAAACACCCGTCATCTCACCCGCGGCATCGAAAAGGCGGACTCCTGGTCCGTCGACGCACACAAGACTCTGAACGCCCCGTATGACTGCGGCATCGTTCTCGTAAAAGACGCGGACGCGCTCACCCGCTCCATGCAGGCGACCGCATCCTACGTTCAATACAGCGAAAACCGCGACGGCATGCTCTACACTCCGGAAATGTCCCGACGCGCCCGAAGCATCGAACTTTGGGCGACGCTCAAATATCTGGGAAGATCCGGGCTCGCGTCGCTCGTCGATCAGCTCTGCGATCACGCGAAATATTTCGCGAGCCGCTTATCCGAACAAGGCTTCATCGTCCCGAACAATGTCGTGTTCAACCAGATCCTCGTTCAATGCGAGTCGCCCGAAAAGACCCGCGAGACCCTCTCGAGGCTTCAAAACAGCGGAAAACTCTGGTGCGGCGGTACCGTCTGGAAGGACCTCCCCGCGATTCGGATCAGCGTATGCTCATGGCAAACCACGTACGAGGATATCGACGATTGCGTGCAAACTTTGGTCGAGTGCCGGGATCCGGATTGATGGAAGCAACCGCTAACGGCTATCGAGGCGGCTTATGCTATCTGCCAACCGGTTATGGTTTTATTCCGTCGCCTTATTCTCTGAAACCGTCCGTACAGTAAAAAACACCACTGCGACCAGGCCGACCATCAGAATGATCCCAGCCATCCGGACCGCCCAGTCCGGCAAGGCCGTTATGAATCGATTGATTATTATAATCAGGATCGCGGCTGCCGACACAGCGACAGAGCCGAATAGCAAAACTTTACGCTTCATTCGTTTTCCCTCTTACATTTTCTTTAAGTAGTATGCCTTGACACCCAACCCGATCAGAAGCTGAGCGGAAGCCGCGACCAGCAACGAGTAAAAAACAATAATATTCAGTGGTCCCGCGATCATCGCCGCAATCAACATCAATACCGAAGTAATCAGCAACAGCGGCATACCCGCCTTCGCGCGGATCGCGCTGAGCCGCTCGTCATGCTCTCTATTGTAAAGCACTTTCAGTTTCTTCTCATCGCGAAGCGCTTGACCGAGAAAGATCATTTGGATCGCCGCAACACTTGCAAACCCGATGGCCAATCCGGATCGAAACCCGGAAAGCATTCCCGTCGAAAAACCGGACGCTTCGGTCTCCCCCTCAAAGAAGACATTGTATATCGAGAGCGCAACGGCCGTCAGTACGAGGAGCGCGAGAAGAACCCTTTTCATTTGAACTTTTTTACGATACTTTTCCATTGTTATCCCTCCGATTCCACATTAATGTCCGAGAAGTCGAAAACCTCCTCGATCGTGAGCCCGAAAAACTTGGCGATCTTATACGCCAGAACCAGCGAAGCCGTGTATTTCCCAACCTCGATCGAGGTGATCGTCTGCCGGGTCGTTCCGACCTCCAATGCCAGTTCCTCCTGGGACAACTTATATTGTTTTCGGAGTTCCCTGATCCGCGTATTCATCGAAAAGCCCCCTCTCTGCTCATAAACTAAAAAGTAATGCAAAGCGTGCTTTGCTTTTTCAGCATAGTACGCTTTGCATGATTTGTCAAGCAGACTTTGCATATCGAGGAAAATCCATGGCTTTTCGAATAAGCTTGAAAAAACGAGGCGCAAGGCCTCGTTTCACTATTCTATCCAATCGATCGATCGAGAAATCGCGACGCTACACCAACTGATAAAACAGCCCGTGATCGACGCAATGCCAGTACAGTAACCCGTGACCAAAGCGCGGGATGCGCGTCTGAAGATCCCATTCAGGATATTGCTTTCGGATCATGACGCTGTCCCCGGTCACCAGCGCGACAAAGGTGATGTAGTGCTCCTTGGTCATCGCGTGGTCACTCGAGATAAAATAATCATTTTCGATATGTTCGACGGAAAGCTTCTCGCCCTCCCCTGCCTTCTTCGCGACCAACGGCGCGAGCTTCTTACCGCAGCAGGAAATGCTCGCTTCCGCGGTCCCGGTCAATAGATTTCCGCACGACGGACATATGTAAAACTTCAATTTCTTCATGTTTCCTCCCTCGACCGCGTTTTCCGAAAGCGTACCGCTCAAGATGCTTTCAAGATCAACGCCGAAAATTTTGGCGATCTCTGGGAGAAGCGACACATCCGGACAGCCGATCCCGCGCTCCCACTTGGAGACCGCTTTGTCGCTGACATTTATACTTTCGGCCAATTGACGCTGGGTAAGGCCTTTTTCTTTTCGCAGGCTGAAGATCAGTCTGCCGATCTTTTCACAATCCATATCGCTTTCCCTCCTCCCGGTATCTTATCCGACCGGGAGTCCTTTCACAATCGACGCTCCGTAGAGTTTGGCACTTTTTCAAAAATCAAGACGATTGGATATAACGGCTTGCGCGACCCTTCCCGATCCGCCGGATCCGCCCATCCTTGACCATTTCTCCCAGTACGGCCTCTACCGTCGTGGGGCTCACGTCCGGAAGCTTTGCGCAAATCTCGGATTTGGAAATCGGCGTCAAACGGTTCAAGACCGTGTCTTCGATACGTGCTTTTTTCGTGAGCCGCTTCCCGCCCACTAAGGAAAAACGATCGTCGAGTTCCTTATAGCACCGGAAGAGTGTCATAAGGAAGTGCTCGACAAACGGGAAATAGTTATTTTCACTACTCTCCCATGCAAGCGAGGATTTCCTCAACGCTTCATAGTAGCCGTACTTATCGTCGTTGATTGCCTGCTCAAAGGAAACGTATTTCCCGACGTCGTAACCGCTTTTGTAGAGCAGAAGCAATGACAGGAGCCTCGACATCCTTCCGTTCCCGTCCCGAAAAGGATGGATACAGAGAAAATCCAGAATGATGCATGGGATCAAGAGAAGCGGATTCGCGTTTGCGTCATCCCGGGCATCCATATACGCCAGTTCCGCTTGTTCCATCGCCTGCTCCGTCTCATCGGCGGGAGTCGGCCGGAAACGTACCGCCCTTCTTCCCTGTGCATCGATCTCCAAAATGACATTATCTTCCGTTTTATACCTGCCCCCGAAACCATATCCCGTCAAAGACAGCATCATTTCATGAAGCCGCAAGATATCCCGTTTTCGAAAATCGATGTGATCATAGCCCGAATGGATCTCGGCAAGCGCATCGCGGTACCCCGCGATCTCCGCTTCATCGTGATTCAACGGAGCGCTGTTTTGATTGATGATGGCTCGGATCCGCTCGTCACTGGTCACGATGCCCTCGATCGCGTTGGAACCCTTGATCGACTGCACCCTCGCGACCGCCTCAAGCTCCGTAAAAACTTGCCCGTACCGGGATTTTCGAACGCCATCCATCGCTTTTATGGCGGAAATATCAGCGGTCACATTCAATAAATTGGCCGGCAATAAACCATTTGTTAAAAATGAGTAGTCGAATTTTCTCATATAAAGCCTCCGTTATCTGCATATAAACATACTCTTTTATATGCAGATAAACAAGAGCTATGTGCAGATATCTCCCCGAAAAAGAACAAATCCCGGGGATTTTCGCAGTTCGGATCCATTCAGCTTCTCGCCGATCTCGCGATATCCGCGATCTCCGCGCCGATAAACTCGACCAGCGCCAGCGGGTCGATGAGGATCTGAGCGCCCCGCATGCCCGCACTAACAGAGATCCAGTCGAAGAGCGTGACCGCTTCGTCAAAAAAGGTCGGAAAGGGCTTTTTCATCCCGACCGGCGAGCAGCCTCCGCGAATATACCCGGTCAGCGGTAGAAGTTCCCGGACGGCGATCATTTCGCATGTCTTATTGCCCGAGGCCGTGGCGAGCGCTTTCAGGTCCAGTTCCGTCTCCACCGGGATGCAGGCGACCAGATAGCCCGTCTTGTCCCCCTTAAGGACGAGCGTCTTTACGACCTGTTCGACCGGAAGGCCCAGAGTCTGCGCGACGTGGACGCCGGACAGATCCTCTTCATCGACCTCGTAGGTGACTACGCGAAAAGCAAGGCCCGCCTTTTCGAGCATTCGGATCGCGTTGGTCTTGACCGGCTTTTCCATTTTCTCCTCCGTCGAGCGCTTCGCCATCGCTTAGACTAATCTTTCGAGCGCGTCGTCTTCACCTTGATCGATCCCTGTCATTGCCTCGGTTTTCGACCGATATACATGGCATGTTCCGAAAATGCCAAGTATTCCGGCAAATCAAGAAATCTCTTTGCGGTTTCGATCCATAAGTCGTATTCTTCGGGCGGAAACGCCTTTACTTGATTTTCGTTGAGTGCCAGTATCCCTTCTTGCCCGAAAAGATGAAGCTTTTCCAGTCCGAATGGCTTCATGAACGGTTCAATTTGTCTTTGATTAATGAAACAGGCAGACGTAAATGCATATCCGGTGTATTCGGTCCCGGAGACGATGGATTCGATCAATTGGTTTGCAGAAGGATTTCCGAGGTCTATCGGTAAAAATCCGGGACCATTTTTCAGATCATATATGATCCCCGCGAAATCCAGAATAAATGAACAATAGAAGATACCGCCCGGCTTCAGTCTCTTCAGCGCAAGCTCGACCGCTCTGACCCGATCGTTTTTGTCGGTAAGATGGTACAGCGGTCCCATCAGGAATACATGGTCAAATGTACCGAGATCCATGGAGTCAAGGTCCAGACAATTCGAGCAAATTCTTCTGAATGATACATCGTATTCGATTGATTTTTGCCCTGCCAACGCGATGTTTCCGTCGGATAAGTCGATCAGCGTAACGTCGCACTTCTTCTTAGCATAATATACAGAATATCTCCCGGGACCCCCTCCAATGTCCAGGATACGGTCCCCCTCACGGATATATGGATCGATCATATGGGTCGTAAATATGAATTCAAACGGATGCTCCTCCAGCCGATCCCATTCCGCCTGAGGATTCCCGTCGTAATATTCCTTAACCTCTTGAATGCTCATTTCGATTTTCTCCGTTCCAAAAGTTGTTTTGTCCCCAAAAACGGTATATCCATTATCCGATTTCTGCATATACCTATGATATTCCTTCAAAGGAACAATGAAAAGCAAGCCGAATCCGCTTTCGCTTGATAGAATGTTTATATCTGATTCATTCACACACCGTAAGCTTGCCGACTCGTTTTCGAGCAAGCGAAGTCAAGAAATATACTTCGATCACTGATATCCTGATCTCGAAAAGGAGGAAAGATGGAACACCGGGAGATCATCGACGCCGTACAGCGAATGCAAAATTATATCGACGCGAACATTCGCTCGCCGATCACGCTTCGCGACCTCGCGAAGGCAGCCGGCTACTCTCAGTGGCACTCCGCGCGGCTTTTCAAGGAGCTCATCGGAAAGACCCCCTTCGAGTACATCCGGGCGTTACGGCTCAGTAAAGCCGCCGAAGAATTGCGGAATGGCCACCCGCGGGTCGTCGATGTCGCTTTCGATTTTGTATTTGACTCCCATGAAGGCTTCACAAGAGCGTTTACCAGGGAATTCGGCGTGTCGCCGAAAAAGTACAGCACACACCCCGTCCCGATCCGACTCTTCATACCCACGCGTATCCGGGACTATTATTTCACATTACAAAAAGGAGAAAAAACAATGAGCGAAAAGAAAAATCCGAATACCGTTTTTGTCCAGGTGGTAGAACGACCCGCCCGCAAGATGATCCTGAAGCGCGGGATCAAAGCGACTCATTATTTCGAGTTCTGCGAAGAGGTCGGCTGTGATATTTGGGGGATCCTGTGCAATATCAAGGACGCGATCTACGAGCCGGTCGGCTGTTGGATGCCCGACCGCCTGACACCCCCGGGAACATCGAAATATATCCAGGGCGTCGAAGTCCCGCTCGATTATACGGGAGAGATCCCCGAGGGCTTCGAGATCATCGATCTGGAGCCGTGTAAAATGATGATCTTTCAGGGCGAACCTTTCGAGGATGAGAAGTTTAGCGAGGCGATCGAGGATCTCTGGGAAGTGATGAAGAAATACGATCCCAAGGTCTACGGTTTCGAATGGGCGGATGACGACGCGCCCCGGATCCAGCTTTCGCCGGAAGGCTACCGCGGCTACATCGAGGGGCGTCCGGTGCGAACAATTGCCAAATGATCGTCAATTCCGCGATGATCACTCCGAATTTTAAGTGATGAAAAAGCACCCGTCTTTGAAGTGTACCTCCAAATACTGGTTGCTATCCAACATTTGGGGTGCACTCCATGGCGGGTGCTTTCGTAATATCAATTGATAAGGATCAGTAACCGAGTTCCTTGATAATGTCGTCGATTTTCTTGACGCCCTTCTTTCCGGTATCATAAGTTTCCGCTCTGATGAGCATTTTTTCTGAACGGATCATAACCACGTACATCTCAATACCATCATCGTTTTCGCGCTTTAGAACGAGCTTATTATAGCTGCCGGATCCGCTGACTTTGATTTTGTCTTCGAAATCATCATCTTCTTCAGTTTCATCGTATTGATCATGCCGGCGGTCAAACTCGTCGGCAGCATCTTCGGCATCTTTATAGAGAACATACTTAACCAAGTATTGGCCATCGTCAAACGCTGTAAGCAAGCACTCATCCATGTCATCAGTCTTGTAGCCTTTGTCGACATCACAATCGTACTTATCTTCCATAATCTCTTTGAAGGTGTCCGCATCGATCGCTTTCTTTGAACAGGCGGTCAAGGATAATATCATGGAGATAGCCAAAACAACAACGAGCAGTTTACGCATCTTTTGCATGAATCAACGCCCCTTTTTCTGTTTGATAGGGAAACTAATAGCTAATTATGGCATAAGTTGAGTAGTATGAAATAAAAAATTATGATCCGAATATCTACGGCTTCGAATGGGCGGATGACGATGCGCCCCGATTCCGCTCCCACTCGTTCAGTAATATTGCGTATTCAACCGTGTCCTGCCAGATCGGGGTGCCGTCGCTGTCTTTTCGAAACCATACCTTTTCGCGAAAATGTCCCTCCCTGCGCATCCCGAGCCGCTCCATAAGCCGCCACGACGCGGTGTTTTCCGGATTACACATCGCGACGATCCGGCGGGCCTTTCCGCTTCCGAAAAGCCAATCCATCATCGCCCGCGCCGCCTCCGTAGCATAACCTTTCCCATGATAATAGTCATGGAACACATAGCCGAGTTCCCATGTCTCAAACTCCCCGGGCGCGAGGAAAAGGTTTCCGATCAGCCGCCCCGTATCCTTAAGACACACCGCCCAAAAATTCATATCCCCCGCCCGACGTGCCGCTTCCGCCTGCGCCTGCTCGCGTGTGAACACCCCGTAAGGCTCATATTGAACCACGGCTTCCCTGGATAAATACTCGAAAAGCGCCTCGCCGTCCTCCGGCATAAACCTGCGAATCAAAAGTCTTTCTGTCTCCATCCCGCCATCCTTATCTCAGTATTCCGTTCATATCCCCGATAAACGCGATCACGTCCTCCTCAAGCCGCCGGATTAGCGCTTCCTTGTCCTCAAAATCCGGACTTTCGACGAGGCGCTTTTCGATGATGGAATCGACGCCGGGGCTGACCTTCGAAAGTATGTACGGTCCGGTGTCCGCCCGACTCAGCCGCCCGATATATTCCGCCTGGATCTTGCGGTTTCCGCCGCCGATCCAAACCTCGAACCGGTTCTCCTCGTGAAGATACACCACCGCGACCTTAAGGTTTCGGCTTTTCAATTCGGGCGGTGTGAAGGCAAAATACGTCATGTCCATGAAACCCGCGTACATCGCGCTCACAGCGTGACCGGGGTGTGACGCGCTCATGTGATGCAGAAGCTCCGACATGAAGGATAGGATCCCGCGGTATGCCCTCGGGACCGTACCTTCTCTCAGTAGTTCGGTGTATTCACGAATATCGTCATTCAACACACACATATCTTTCTCCTTCTCTTCTTCGTATTTTTGGATTTCGAAAAACGCATATTATCTCACATTTTCATTGATTCAATTAAACACCGATTCCGTCTTTTGGCACAACCTGAACTCAGTAACCCTCTTCTCACCCGATAAATACCGACTAAATGGAGCAAAACGGGCGATTAGTCGGTACTCAAGCCTCTCCGCGGCTCCCTTTTTCGCGATAAATACCGACTAAATGGAGCAAAACGGGCGATTAGTCGGTATTTTAGCCCTCAGTAACCCTCTTCTCAACCGATAAATACCGACTAAATGAAGCAAAACGGGCGATTAGTCGGTATTTGCGCTCTCAGTAACCCTCTTCTCACCCGATAAATACCGACTAAACGAGGCTTTTCGGGCGGTTTAGTCGGTACTCAAGCCTATCCGCGGATCCCTTTTTCGCGATAAATACCGACTAAACGATGCATCTCGGGTGATTTAGTCGGTATTTTAGCCCCCAGTAACCCTCTTCTCACCCGATAATACCGACTAAATGAAGCAGAACGGGCGGTTTAGTCGGTATTTGTGCTCTAATTGTCACACGAAACCGCTTCATGGCAAGTACATGACGGGTCCCAAATGGATTATTCGCATTTCCATCGACTGTCTGTTCTTTTTGTGTTGCTTTGACCCGTTGAATCAACGTAGTATTAATTTCATTTAACCCGATATTGAATACCGTGATGATCTTTTCTTCCTTCCCGATCTGAACATGCGGGATTTACCGAATATCCCGATAAATTTCTTCCGCAAACGTCTTCCCGTTTGCCTTCTTCCACCACTTGAGAACCCTCATCGCCCGCAGGGTATTCCAGCGACTCGGCTTGCCGACGGTTTCCATATCGATAAATGTTCTCCCCGGGTGGCGGTTCTGAAGATTCCACGTTCCGTCGTCGTTTCGCTTCGCGCGAACGGTTCGAATCGCGTCGGCGAGCCTTGGGTCCGCGATATCCGCCTCCCGAAAATAATCCAACGCCGCCAGCACGTCGTAGTGCCAGTAATTCGGAAAGGAAAACAGGAGGCACTTCGGGTCATTCGGATTGATCAGTCGCCGGTCCAAAAGAAACTCATTTGCTCTCATCCACGCTTCCAGAATTTCCGCGCTGTCGTCGCCTGTCGCTTCCCGGTACTCCCGAAGAGCTTTAACGATCAACAATGTGTTTTCGAACAGATAGTCCTCCGCACCGGGCCGGTCGTCGTACACCCACGCTCCGTCCGGCCTTTGCCTGTACGCCAGAAACTCGGCGATGTTCTTTAAGCGGGGGTCGTGAAACCCGAAATAACAGAGAATACCCAGAACCATTCCGGTCACGCCAACATCCCGCAATCGTTGTCCGAGCGAAAATCGGATCTCCCGATCCTCGAATATTCCGTTTTCGAAAAGAACGCGGCATCCGGCCTCCGTCTTCTCGTTCGGCAGAAGTCCGAACTCCTTAAGCAAAAGCATTGTGTACGTAGTCGAGATCCACTTCCGAATATAGAGCTGGCCGGCCCATTTACCGTCCGGATCCTGACGGGAGAGGATTTCGACTCCCCAGCCTTCCGTCCCGACACGCATCCGCTCCGACCGGACCTCTTCCTCTTCGGCGTCTGCTAAATCCCTCTTCGCCTGCCAGCGAATCGAGGGGTCTCCTTCAAAAACCCAATCTATGATCTCCCGGTCACTCATTTCTATTCCTCGCCCCATCGGTACTTCCGGTTCCTGAGCCATCGATCCAGATCACAGGCAAGGCACAGGCCGTTATGACAACAGATCGTCCCTCCGCAGGTCGGACAGCGCCATTTTTCCTCCTGTCGGCGAAGGAACTCGTCCATCCCGTTTTCGCGGATCGAATCCAGATTCTCGATCATACTCATATGGTATTTGTCGCGGTAGCGCTTATCGAGCGACTTCAATCGCTTGCAGGGATAGTCTTCACATTCGATGCAGAAACGGACCAAGCCTTTGCCGACCTTCTCACAGCGATCGGCCATATGCAGGCAGTGCTCGCCGCGCGGGATACATCCGGGGCAATAGGTCCGATGGAAGCCCTGCTTATTGATGTCCAGCTCCCTCGCTTGAAAAGCGACGCACAACCGGCAATTCATCCCGCATGGGGCGATCAGATTCTCTTCGTTCATTCCTTGGCCCTCCGCTCTCCCTTGATGTTATGAATCATTTTCTTTTATTATAATCCGAAATTCCCGTTCTTTTTCCTCAACAGCAATTTCTTCAGGCTTGTTATCGGCATTCCGGGGAGTGTGATACAATCCAATGGTATCCACGCATTCTTTTTCGATGGTGAAAGCAGAAAATGATTTGTGATAAATGCGGCTATAAAATGACAAACGGTTTGCGTTGTCCGAATTGCTATCACGATATTTCAGACACGGACTATACACCCAACGAGATCGTTTATTTTATCGATGGCGAAATGGCCGCGGTGGATGCGAAAGATGTTAAGAAGGCAAAGACGGGGCATGAAACCTCTCCGGGAAAAGAGATCCCGCTACACTGCATAAGTTCCGATTTGTTTGCGCACGCCCGCTTCGCGAGAAATTACTCCATTGGCATCGTGATAATCATCTTAATTTCTGTGTTATTAACAACGCAAATGCTTTTTTCAACAACCAAATCTTCGAAGATCCTTCTTTCGATATTTATTCCCTTATTCGTCTTTTTTTTACTCGATATCATTCTGTCAAGCCTAATTTTGCTCGGCAAAGAATGGGTATTAGCCGCCTACATTCCGTTTGCGATCATTACTTTTCCGCTGTTGTTCTTATATGAAATCTTGTTAAAAAGAGATTTCTATCGATCCAAAATCTTACTGTCTTCTCGCTTTTTTATTAATGACTTCCGGGATTACTTGAAATATCGCCGTGAGGAAAAAGAGAGGAAGGAAATCGAGTGATCGATCCTTTCCGGTTCAGAGGATAACGCGACTTACCGATTCGCTTACAAGCTACTGTAGTGACCGATCCGGATTATTTTCCCACTTCAAAAAAATAGATTGCGTGACTGCCGTCGAAAAACTCAACATAATACCAAGCTGGGGCTCCGAACTCAAAAGATCCGACGTCCAGTAATGTGACCGTTGCCCCCTTCAGGGCGACCGCTGCATTTTCCTGCGGAGAATCGACCGACTTATCGAAAAGCGTCTCCAACTCGACCGTTGCGGCCTCTTCGGGAGCGGTAACGACCCATGCGTGATCCTCGCCGTTCACCTCTTCTTCAAAGCTGATCCGGTCGCCGATATAATGATCCCTGCTCACCGAATGATCGATGATCTCGCCGTCCGTCAATTGACACCAGGAGAAAACCATCCCGGGTGTCAGCCCTCGGCTCATCCACTCATCGGTGATCAGAGTACCCTCTTCGTCCGTGTAGATGATTCCCTTGCTCTCCAGGATCATTGTCATCTGATCGCCTTCATAGCGAACCAATCGGGATCTTTCGCCTCCGATATCCCCCCAGTCGATGATCAACAGATCGCAGATGTCATTTTCGGTATCGATATCGACGACGGCGATCAGAATCGAAGAAGCAGAATCGGTTTCCGACAGCGTCCAGCGAAATTCAACATCGTTGACCGCAAGGGTTGCCTCGTCGGAATCCATCGTATACTCGCACACGACCTCCTCTTCACCACCGTCGGCGTCTAAGTCAAAGCTTCCCGAAAATCGTGTGATACTAAAGTCTTCGACATCCTCAACTTGGAGATATCCGATCTTCTCTCGATCCAAGGGCCTGAAATCAGAAAAATCCGGGGGTTCTTCTCCCGGTACCGTACTCTCCTCAGCAGGTTCCGTCGTCGCTCCCCGTTCCGTCCGCGAAGTATTTGGAATCGCTGTGTCGCTTGCGGTAGATCCGCTCTTCACATCCCCCTCGGTCTGTGAGGCTGAAGACGAGCACCCCGAAATCCACACGAGGATCATCGCGAAAACCACGAGTAAAGAAATGGTCTTTTTCATTGATTTATTCTCCTGTCCGATGGATATTATTGAGCATGTATGATCGTTATCTCTTGACGTGCTAAACGTTTCGCTATTTGGCTATTCTAGCGAGTTGCAGGACACAAGTCAAGTTTGGGAAGCGAGACATCGATATTCAAACGATTCGCGGCCACCGTAACTTCGAATGAATGGCAGATTTTCGTCTCGATTGTCTTGCCTTGACACGACGATACGACCTGTTCGAAATGTCATGAAATTCCGACATTCGTTGATATGTCAACTATTTTCTGTTATTCTCCAATTAGTGTATTTATCCATGGAGGTTCCCGCCGATGCCAGACGAACGAAACATCTGGATACGAATGAAAGCGATCCTTCGATCCGCCCGTCAAATCGTCAATACCGAACTGGAGCCTCTGGATCTGACCGGTGCGGAAGGAGATATCCTCTTTCATCTTCTTTCGGAAAGCGACGAGATCTCTCAGGAAACCCTCGCCGATCGACTTGACATCGGCAAAGCCGCGATCTCGCGAACCGTCGGATCGCTTGAAAACAAAGGTTACATTCATCGCCGGCGCCTACCGGAGGACTCGCGCGCCTATCGTATCAAGCTGACACCGAAAGCTCGAAAAATCAGCGAACAGATTGATCAGGCCTATAAGAACGTGTACGAAATTGCCCTGACCGGGATCGATAAATCGGAATTTGCCCGATTGGATCTCTTTCTCGGAGTCGTCCATCAAAATCTGGACGAATGGGAGTCGAAGAAATGCCCGAATCCGGAATAATAGGAGTCGAAGAAATGACAGGATTTATCGGCGGCTTTGGGATTCTTGCAGGCTACTATGTCGTCTGTGCATCCACAGCGCTTTTCTTGCGCCGCCTGATCCGGATCCCGACGGAGATCTTCCGAAAGATCCTTCACACGATCCTCCTTTGCTCCCTTTTCATTTGGCTCTACGCCTTCCCCGACTGGTGGATGGCCTCCCTCGCTGCGCTTCTGTTTATCGCGGGCGTCTATCCGATCCTTTCCCTGACCGAAAAATGGTCCGGCTATTCCGATTTGCTCACCGAACGAAGAAGCGGCGAGGCCAAGAAAAGCCTCTTTCTGGTATTCATGATGTTTGCGATCCTGAATGCCCTGTGTTGGGGACTTCTCGGCCAGAAATGGCTGGTCCTCGCATGCATTTGCGCCTGGGGGTTCGGCGACTCGGCCGCCGCCCTGATCGGTAAAAAATTCGGAAAGCACTACCTTCAGGGTAAATACATCGAAGGCCGTAAAAGCGTCGAGGGGACCTTCGCGATGTTCACGGTCTCCTTCCTGTCGGTCCTGATCGTTCTTTTGTATTTCGGGAAGCTTCCGTGGTACGGAAGCCTTTTGATCGCTTTTCTGACTGCGGCCGTCAGCGCCTTCGTCGAGCTTTTCACCCGAAAAGGCATGGACACGGTCACCTGTCCGTTCGCCGCTGCGGCCGTTTTGCTCCCGCTATTTATGTTGTGGAGCACATGGCTATGAAAGTGACCGCAAAGGGGCAAAATCATGTCTTCAATCGATAACCCCGAAAGCACGGAGCCCATGCCGAATCACACGAAATCCGGAGCGCGAACGCTTCTGGCTTCCCTCATCCTCAGTTCGCCCGGCCCCCTCGTCGTCGGCATCGGCCTGTTCCTCGGCAAGTCGTCCACCCAACTTGCGGACTTCATCCGCCGGACTGCCGAACTCCTCGCGATCCTTCTCTCCTACAT
>JAFGGR010000110.1 GCA_016930475.1 Clostridiales bacterium
GTATAGTCGTCGGGGTGTAGCTCAGTTGGCTAGAGTGCTTGCTTGGGGTGCAAGAGGTCGCCTGTTCAAGTCAGGTCACTCCGACCAGAACATCGGTCAGTCATGCTGCCGATGTTTTTTTATGCCCGATTTGCGTCAGTCATATCCCGATCGAAAATGTATCGGTGCTCAAAAAATAACCGCCGCTTATTAGCGACGGTTATTATGTTGTGGCTTAAAAATCTCTGCTTCTGCTTCCGGGTTTCGGAGTATCGTCAGAATCGCGCGGCGGCTCGGAACGACGGCGGAAACCAGGATCTCCGGACTCCGCACCTCCGCGTTCCCCGCGGTCCCCGGGCCGATCGAATCGCGCGGGTCTGTCCCTGTGATCATCGGAAGGTCCCCTGCGTTCTCTCTTGAATCGGTCTCCCCCATCTCTTCTGGGCGCATCTGATGACTCAACATAGCCTTCGGGCTTCGCCATGCAATCGCGCATAGAGAGGTTGATTCTCCCCTGGTTGTCGATCTCGATGACTTTGACCTTAACTACATCGCCCTCTTTGACGACATCTTCGACCTTATCGACACGGTTCCATGCCATCTTGGAAATATGTACCAATCCTTCCTTGCCGGGAAGGAATTCCACGAATGCACCAAAAGCCATCAAACGCGTTACGACACCGTCATATTCGGCGCCGGTTTCCGGATCGTTGACGATTCCGTTGATGATCGCGAGGGCTTTCTGCGCCCTTTCGGCATCGGGCGTGGCGATGTAAATGCGACCGTCATCCTCAATGTCGATCTGTGCGCCTGTGTCTGCGATGATCTTATTGATCACCTTGCCGCCCGAACCGATGACCTCTCTGATCTTGTCGACCGGGATCTGTATCGTGATGATCCTCGGTGCATACTTGGAAAGCTCTGCGCGCGGCTCCGCGATGCAAGGCACCATAATATCGTTAATGATGTGCAAGCGCCCGGTGCGAGTCATTTCAAAGGCTTGTCGAATGATGTCCAGACTGAGTCCGTCCACCTTGATGTCGACCTGAATGGAAGTGATCCCTTCCGTCGTTCCGGCAACCTTGAAATCCATATCTCCGAAGAAGTCTTCGATCCCTTGAATGTCCATGAATACCAGGAAGTCCTTATCGTCATCCTCATTTACGATCAGGCCGGTGGAAATACCGGCAACCGGGCGCTTGATCGGAACACCCGCATCCATAAGCGCTAAGGTACTTGCGCACACCGAACCTTGCGAAGTCGAACCATTCGACATCAGGATCTCCGATACCGTACGAATGGCGTAAGGAAACTCCTCTTCGCTCGGCAGGACCGGAATCAGGGAACGCTCGGCAAGAGCGCCGTGTCCGATCTCTCTTCTACCCGGAGATCTGGACGACTTGGCCTCGCCGACGGAATATCCCGGGAAATTGTAATGGTGCATATAGCGTTTGGAGTCTTCGCTGTCCAAACCGTCCAATGTTTGAGCCATAGACAACGGAGCCAGTGTGCACGTCGTAAGAACCTGAGTCTGTCCTCTTTGGAAAAGACCCGTGCCATGCACTCTCGGGAGAAGACCCACTTCACAGGAAAGCGGACGGATCGTCTTCAAATCACGTCCGTCCACACGGACATGCTCCTTGAAAAGATAGTGGCGCACGACCTTCTTTTCGAGTTTGTAGATCGAATCCGTCAAATAGCGGAGGGCTTCTTCATTGGTTTCGGAAAGATACGTGCGAACCTTGTCGGTCAAAACTGCCACTTGGGCATCGCGCACGCTCTTATCGTCAGACAACACAGCCTTGCGCATATCGTCCCAAGCATAATCCTTGATCGCTTGAAAAATATCTTCCGGAACATCACAAGATTCATACGAGAACTTTTCTTTTCCGATCTCAGCGACGATGTCATTGATAAAACGAACGACATCAGCGATGGCCTTGTGTCCGACCTCGATGGCCGCCAACATCAGATCATCCGGAACCTCATTCGCTCCGGCTTCCACCATGCATATCTTTTTCTCCGAACCCGCCAAGGTGACATACATGCGACTGTTCTTGCGCTGTTCCTCGGTCGGATTGATGATCACTTCATCATCGATCAGTCCGAGTATGACGCCGCCGATCGGCCCGTTCCACGGGATATCGGAGATCGCTACCGCGATCGATGAGCCGACCATTGCAACGATTTCGGGGGAACAATCCTGATCCACGGAAAGAACCAGATTGGAAACGTTGACATCATTTCTTAAGTCTTTGGGGAATAGCGGACGCATCGGGCGGTCGATGACTCGAGAAGTAAGAATCGCCTTCTCGGAAGGACGGCCCTCTCTCTTGATGAACCCGCCGGGAATCTTTCCCGCCGCGTATTGCTTCTCTTCATAGTCCACAGAAAGGGGGAAATAATCGATCCCCTCACGCGGCGTTGTTGATGCTGTCGCCGTCGAAAGGATCGCCGTCTCGCCGTATCGGACCAGACACGAACCGTTCGCGAATTGTGCCAACTTACCGGTCTCGACCGTAAGTTTTCTGCCTGCAAAATCAAATTCAAAAATTCTTCCCATTTCTTACCTCCAGGAAATAATGAACCGCCAGGGCGGTAGCTTGTAGATTCATACTTTGAATTCCTTTCAAAATATCAACCTACCCTCTACAGCCCAATTAACGGTGTACAGATGAACCGAGCCTATTATAACTCAATTCGCAAAATAATTCTTGTAAAAAGGCGGGCATTTCTGCCCGCCCTCATAAGCAAATTTACTTTCTGATACCCAGTCGAGCGATGAGTGAACGATATCTTTCAATATCGATCTTCGCCAGATAGTCCAGAAGACCTCTTCTTTGCCCGACCATCATCAACAGACCGCGCCTGGAGTGATGATCGTTCGCATGTTCCTTCAGATGCTCCGTCAAATGATTGATTCGGTATGTCAAAATAGCGACCTGTACCTCGGGTGAACCGGTATCGCCTTCCTTAAGGCCATACTCTTTGATAATTTCCGCTTTGTTGATCTTGCCCATAATTTTCCTCCTAAATCCTGAAGCACAGTAATCGGTCGGACTGTCCGACAACCGTGTCATCGGTGAATACCACGGGAGTTTACCACAAATGAAATGGATTGTAAATAAATGAAAAACGTATGTCGTTCGAAAACGTTCAGCCGTTTCTTCTGACGAAATAATTCCCGGGTCTGCACACACCGTCAAAAAGCGTCTTCTCTTCGGGTTTGATGACCTGATAATAACCCATATTCACGCCATACTCGATCGAAGACAGCGCCATTTCAAGTTGTTTTGGACCTTCGGGTTCGCGGATCGGCTCGATTCCTCGCCATGTATTACGGCCTCCGCCCTTTGATAAGTACATCGCCTGATCCGCCATATCGACATGTTCTTGAAGCGAAAGCGGTGTCTGCGTGCCTTCAAACAAAGGGAATGGTGTAAATCCGATACTGCATGTGACACTTCGCTCCGCATGCGTGGCGTCAGCGGGGACCTTGACCGATTCGGCAAATCTTTTCCGCAGAGACTCGGCGTAATGCGCATAATCGACCGGGAAATGGTGCGAAACGACCAATAGAAATTCTTCTCCGCCGCTTCGAATGACCAGTCCGTTCGCACCAACGCAGGAGAAGAGGGTCTCACCGACCTTCTTCAAAACCTCGTCACCGCAAAGGTGTCCGTAGTCATCGTTGATCGTTTTAAAAAAATCAATATCGATCAGGTAGAGAGCGATGCAGACCGTCGCGTTTGTCTTGGGCAAATTCTTCTCGGTAAGGCTGCACATCATATGAGTATTGAGCATTTCGGGTAAAACGCCGGACATGTATTTTCGATTCAGGCATCCGGTCAGGTCATCGACATATATATCGCGTGTCGCTTCCTGCATCACGTTTCTGACCTTATCCGTCCAGGATTCGTCCAGAGTCTGTGTCGAAAAAATATTCCTTGCGTTGGAGCCGAAATACGCATAATTTTTCCCGGACAGTTCCTTCTGTTTCGCATTCTTTTCAAGGTCGCCCAGAAGCTTCTTGACCGGATGATAGATGACCCTCTGATATATTTCCAGAAACATAATGGTAAGCAATGCGGAGAAGATCAAAAGACCAATGCCCAGAGAAATTGCAAACTTGATGTGAAAATCATTCAATTCACCCCAATTCGCGAACGGCGCAAATCCCATGCCAAGAGATACGGCAAAATACACCAGAAAACCCGTGATGATCGAAAAAGTGAAAATAAAGACAAACAAATATCGCACCACCTGCCACATGTACTCCCATGTTTCAAGTGATTGAATTCGATCAAAAAGATTAGCAATTCCTTTTTTCATTGATACCCTGTTGCGACGCGGTTATTTTTTCCTTTACCAAATTATAGCACTTGAATTTTTTAAAAGATAAAATAATGTGTAAATGATTTCGTTACTTTTTTTTGCATGCTCTTTCATTTCTTGTTCTGTACATA
>JAFGGR010000111.1 GCA_016930475.1 Clostridiales bacterium
CAGATCGAAAATCCGGAAGTCGCTCGAATGATCAATCGTGAACGAGGCACGGCTCACCGGGTCCGTTTTTCGAGAACTTCATGGACATACGCCAAGACCGCGTCAGCGATCTCGACGCGAAAAGGGCGCGATTCAGAGACGATACCGTCATAAACGGGTGGGATGCCATTCTTTTCGCATAACTGATTCAGCGCGTCGACGCTTGTGATCACTGCGTTGTGCGCGTGCGTTCTCTTTTTGTCGAGGCGTTCTGCCTCATTGATATCTCCGGAATCCTTGCCGATAACCGAAAGGTATATTTCGGATTGATAGATCGCGGAGGCATACGCCGGGAACGTGAGTAATTGATCCTGGAGGAAATATGCGATGGTCGGATCCCGGCGACCGATTTGAAGGAGTGTTTCCAGACCGGAGCGATTGATTTGCGGCATATACGATCCTCCACTAAATAATTGTCATATGTCGGATTATAACACGGGCTATTTTCGTGAAGCGGGAAATCTCGAGTTTCGGACGAAGTGACCGGGCTTTTCGAAAATCGATTTGACGCCCGTGCGATGCCGCCGGCCCTTTCTCGGACTCTTGACGCCCTCCGTGTTTACCCTTACCATTTCATCATTAACGGCAGCCTCCGTCGAAGCCCTCGTTGACGCCCCGGCGGACATCGAAAGATTGAGGTTGAGCACATGAACGTGGATATCGATATCACAAACGTCCGTCTTCGCACGGAGCGACTGATCCTGAGGCCCTGGGAGTCGGCGGACGTCGGGGATCTTTTCGAGTACGCGTCGGTGGACGGGGTCGGACAGATGGCCGGTTGGGCACCGCATGAAAGCATCGCGAAGTCGCGGGAGATCGTCGATATGTTTATCAACGGGAAGCACGTTTTCGCGCTCGAATATCGGCGCAAGGCCGTCGGCTCGCTCGGCATCGAAAAGTATAACGAGAAAGAGCTCCCGGAATTTGACGGGAAGCGCGGCGCGGAGCTCGGCTTTGTGCTTTCGAAGGATCTCTGGGGAAAAGGGCTGGTGGCGGAAGCGGTCCGCGAAGTCGTGCGGTATCTTTTCGAGGAGCTCGATTTGGACTTCATCACCTGCGGCCACTTTGAGTGGAACCGGCAGTCCGGTCGCGTTCAGGAGAAATGCGGCTTCCGTTTCCTTATACGCTACGAGTATGAAACGCTCATGGGAACGCGGGAGATCACCGTGCTGAATGTGCTGACCCGGGAGGATTGGTGCGACATGCCGTCGGGGCCACTCGCGCGCGAAGTTTAACTTGGTTCTGCTTACGGCAGTCCAGATTCGTCCGTATTGAGGGGCCATTTGCGCGCGAAGTTTAACTGGGTTCGCCGATCTTTCGGTCCCGGTGCTGCGGTTTTCGTTTCGATGCCTTTTTTGCTCTTATGCTTTTCGAAAAAGATACTTAGTGTTATCATATTTTTTGAAGCATTTGCTCACAAGTATATATACGGAGGTGTGGTATGTTTTGTACAAGTTGCGGGAAAGAGATCGCGGATAACTCCAGTCAATGTCCGGAATGCGGTGCGGTGTTCGCAACTGCGTCTGCTCCTGAGGCGGCCGGAGCCGCAGAGGCTCCCAAGGCACCATCCAAATACGACACGAATGTCGGCGGTTTTATCGGCGATTTCGTGAAAAGCCCGGTGAAAGCCATTCTTTCAAGGACCGAGGATTCTTATTGGCTCTGGGGACTTATTTCTTTGGGTGCGATCCTGCTGATCACCCTGTTCCAATACGGTTTTAGGGAGTACCTTGGATTCGGTTACGGATTCAAAGTCATGCTTGCTCTCGCGTTTGCGTTTGCCGCTCTGATTTTCGTGGTTTTCCTTCTGCAGGGACCTTTCAAATTGCAGAAAAAGTCTTTGCCCTCGGTCGTCGGTGCGGTCGGTCTCTCCTTTGTTCCGTTGATCCCGCTGATGCTCGTGTCGATCATTATTAACGCCATCGGCCTGCCCGGCAGTCCGTTCACCAGTGTCGGATATATCATTTCTGCTTTGATCGTTTACTCTTTCCTTCAGAATAACGATGAGGAACCGTATACCAAGAGTTTCTGGCTTACGGCAATCGCCTATGTGTCTTTCTATATCATTCAGGCGGTTTTTCTTCGTGTGATTGCTCTATAACCTTAATCTCTGATTATTAAAAGGCGAGTTCGACTGCTTCGCGAAGCTGTCGGATTCGCCTCTTTTTTTGTGGAGGACATCGTCTTTTCGGATTTTCGGGGCAGATTGCTCCCGATGATCGTTTCAGCCTCGACCCGATATTATCTTACTCCGGCACCCAGGGATTTTCGAGCGTGCCGTCTCCCGCTACACAGTTGTCGGATTTCAGGTTCAGCGCGGGAAGTACTCCGCCGTATCCCGAACTCGGGTAGACACCGTAAAACACATGGTAGTAGAAGTAATAGGGACCGCCGCCGAAGCAATCGATGATGTTTTTGCCGATGACGGGCTCCTCGCTGATGCTTCGTGTGAAATACCACCACTCATTGCTTGGGTTGATGATCCCCGTAGCCTCGGAGTGGAAGATCCCGTCGTGCTCGCTTTTCGCTTTCGCCGCGTCGGTCAGATATCTCAAGGCTCCGTTCTCCCAGTTACTGCCTTCCATGATGTATTGATTCACTTCATCATAGGAAAGAATATAGACCTTGTCCGTGCACCCGTTATGCGTGACCGACAGGATATTCTTGCGCTCCGCTTTGGTAAAATGGGTCAGAAAGCCGGCTTCGTCCGCATATGCGTTTGCGCCGTTGAGCACCGCGGCCGCGACCGGAGGCTGAGTGGAATACTTGACTTCTTTCTTGTCGCTGTTCAACCACTCCCTGAGGTTTGACGTTTTCCATATCTCGCTTCCGTACCTCTGCGCGTCGATATTGGTCGTGTAATTGCCACCCTCTTCGCATCGCACACCGCTCTCCGCGGCATCATATGCCTTCATGCACAAAATGTACTCCGACAAAAGCATGACTCCGTTCTCGGTGTCGACGCATCGCCATAGGATCGGCTCGTCGTTGTAACTCCCGAAAAGCACATAGTCGCCGACCTTGATGGTATCCGCGGTAAAAGACGTTTCCTCACCGCGCGATCGAAAAAAGAAAAATAACGCGATCCCGACGATCAGCACAGCCGCGATCGCGGTGATCAGGATCACTTTCTTCTTCATAAAATGCCTCCGTTTTCGAAAATCGATCGGATCCCCGCGCAAACCGGTTTGACTTGAAACACTTCGGGGACAGTGCGTACTCCTCTCAATATTATACTATTTTTGATTTCTCCGTCATGCTATGTTCAGGCTCATTCCTGAGCATTTATTTCTGCTATTTTCCGACTAAGAACAGGCTCATCCCCGCTCCTTGATTATCGTTCGGGCGGCGGACAAATCCGAAGTGCTCGTAGAAGCGCTCCCGGTTCGGAGCGGCAACCAAAGCGACAAAAACGCTCCAGCCCGGCCGGATGTTTTGCTTCATATGTTCCATGACGTGCGCGACCAGCTCGCGGCCGATCCCCATGGCCTGAAAAGCCGGCGAGACAATGACGTCACAAATATACGCGGTCGTTCCGCCGTCCCAAAGGAGCCTTGAGATGCCGATGACCGTACCGTCTTCTTTTCGGGCGGATATTGCAAAGGTCGCGTTCGCGACGGTTATTTTCGCCTGCTCCTCGGGCACGACACCCCAGCCGACTTCCTCGTGCAGGCGCATGTAGTCTTGAAACGGGATGTCCTCGACGTATCGAATGTTCATGGGCGGTGCTCCTCGTGGTTTGTATCGAAAACGCGGCTGAGTGCGGGATATGCATCGGGCAGGGCCCGGTAATCGTTCCGCGTGAAATATGATTCTGATTATATCAGGATTTTTCTTCGATTCAGCACAGAATTTTTCCCTGAGGCTCTAGTCGGAAAGAATGCTTTTTGACGATTTTTCCGGATCTTATTTGTCGCTTTTCCGTAATCGTCGAAAACCTTCTGTTGATTCCGCCTCGACTTTCCCCCACAATGGAGGTCAGCGCATTGAAGATCATCGCGCGACGGGAGGCAACGGATGAACGGGGTCAATGAGATCGAGGGCGAGATGGATCTGTGGACGCGTGAGTTCCGGAAATATTTCACCGTCGACCGCGCGACCGGTTATGAGGGTGCTCTGGAGAAGATCCGGGAAAGGTAGCGCCTATTCTTGCGCCCGCAAGCCTTCCGTGATCGCGTAAAAGAATTCCGGCTTCCAGACATCTGTCGCGGACGGGTTCTTTATGAACGGCTGAACGTCCCGCTTTGCCTGATCGAAATCAATGGTCGCAAACTTCTCGCACAGC
>JAFGGR010000112.1 GCA_016930475.1 Clostridiales bacterium
ATCGTGATCGAAGGGACCTGAAGCCCCAGGATCTCGGTCGTCTCATCGACGATCCCCAAGCGGTCGTAGGTCTTCTTCTCGTCCCACAGCTCGAGATTAATGACAAAATCGATGTTTTCCTGGTCTTTGACGGAGGAGACGCCGAACAGTTCCTTGACATCCAGGATGCCGATGCCGCGGATCTCGATCAGGTGCCGGATGATATCGGGCGCCCGGCCGAGCAACGTCGTCTCGGACACACGCCGAATCTCGACTTGGTCGTCCGCAATCAACCGATGACCGCGTTTGACGATCTCGAGCGCGGTTTCGGACTTACCGACACCGCTCTCGCCCAAAATCAAAATACCTTCGCCGTTTACTTCAACCAACACACCGTGCATCGAAACGCGCGGAGCCAACTCGACATTCAGATACTTGACCAAGGAACTCATAAAATCCGATGTCGCCTGGCCGGTCCGCAAGAGCGGAACGCCCGCCTTCTTGGCGGCAACGACCATTTCCTTATGCGTCTCGTGATTGCGCGTCAGAATCAGACACGGGATCTGTTTTTCGAAAAGCGCCGCGATCTTCTTTCTTCTTGCCTCGGAGGAGAGCCGGTCCAAAAACGCATGTTCCATGTTTCCGATCACCTGAATGCGATCGGGACCGAAATGATCATAGTACCCGGCAAGCTGAAGCCCCGGACGTGTCACGTCGGCGACGCTGATGCGGACCTGATCCAAATCGCCGGGTGAAAAAATCACCTCGAGATCGAAAGTTTCGATGATCTCCGATAAGAACACACTGGCATACGGCATGGGTCGTCCTCCCGTCAAACTGTTTTCGTCTCTCTATTGTAATACAAGTCCGCTCGGAGCGCCCAAAAAATCACAGTCGAACCAGGATCTCGTGCGTTTTTCCGTCCTCGAAAAGCGGGATGCTCGTCCCGTCGATCTCTTCGCCGTCGCAGGCGATAATGACACCCTCCGTCGAGCGCCGGAACTCCGCCGGCTTATTCACGACAACATGATATGCGGCTTTCCCGGTGTTGACCGTGTACTCGGATCCGTTGTCCTCCGGTCGGAGGATCGGATCAATTTGAATCGAGTCACTCCCGAACGACAGGCCCAGCCCCATAAAGAGGCACAACAAAAGCCACGTCGACGTTCCCGAAAGCGTCGGCCCGATATTCTCGCCCGTTTCGGAGTTATTGTATTGCGTACAGAACCTCGGATTACCGCAGGTCTCATACGGAGACGAGAGTGTCCGGTACGGCAGGATGCAATCGATCACCCAATATGCCGTCTTGGTCAGGCGCTCGGCAAGATCGTGGTCAGCGACGCGTCCGGCCGCCTGCAGCATCGCAGCCGCCGCCATCATATTGGCATGCTTGAACACCGCTCCGTTTTCGCGGTCGCCGGGGTAATAAAGCGCAACATCGATCTTCGGAGCGATCTTCGGGTAGTCGACACCGGTGCATACCCGAAATCCAAACGGTGTTCTGAGATTCTTGTCCAAAGAGTCGAGCATCGTCAAGATTTGCCGCTCGTCGGCACAATCCGACAAGACGGACCAACTGAAGGAGTTCAGAAAATACGTGCCTTGGGCTCCGTCTTCGATCTCCAGTCCGTCGCCTCCCGCTCCCATGTACAGAAGATCCGGCTTGTTTTTTCGATTGAAAAGCACCCGCGCAAAATAGTCGCCTTTCCAGGCTTTTTCGACAAGTGTTTGTTTCAGACTGATTGCCAAGGCCTTCAACTCCGCTACGTATTCAGCGTCACCGAGCTTTTCGAACATACCGATCGCGGCGTCGACGGCGACCTTCAACAGGAAGCCGTTCATTACCGATTCCGAGTATTCCGACTCAAAAGGCACGCTTCCGTACGGTCCGCCGGAGATCCGGAGTTGTTCGGCGTATCGCTCCATTTTCTCGGGGCCGTTAATGCAATCCGGATCCACCCGGAGGCAATCGTTCCAGTCGGCGCGATCGATCAGCGGCAGTCCGTGACCACCGACGGAGATTTTGCTTGAGTACGTGATGATCGCGCGGATCGTCTCGGAGAGCGTTCGCCCTTCGCCCTCTTCGCCCGCGACCGGCAAAACTTCGGACAGAAAGTCATGATCGCCGGTAAGTTTCAGGTATCGATCGATCGCCTGCAGGAGCCAGAGCGAATCATCCGACCACCAGCCGGGCTCCTTGCCTTTCCAATAGAAATTGTGGTTGGCATATCCGTCGCGGTATACGTTGCCCGCCCACTCGGAAAGAAGGCTGCGCACAAAGTCGGTCCGCCCCATGCCGGCAAAGTAATACATCGACGCAAAGATATCCTGAATCTCCCGAAACCCGATCTCCCGGTATCCCTTCTGCGTCCAATCGAACGATCGGGAGACAAAGGTCTGATAGAAAACCTGGAACGGCAAATTGTGGTTAACATACGACTCGTAATCCCTGTTTTCGTGGCGGACCTGAAGATACGAGGAATATCGCTCGGCAAACGCTTCGACCTCGTGCAGTGTTTCCGGCAAGGTCTCCGGATCGGCATAATGATCCAAAAGCGCCTTGAGCTCCTCCTGCACCGTTTGATCCTCGGCAAAATCCGGGTTGACGACATCGGTCGTCAGGCAGACGAACTGGTCGGCGCGGACCGATGCGCCGGCGGGAACGGAAAAAGGCGCGGAGAGCGCGAAAAAGCCCGGTCCTTTTCGGGAATGACGGCAGGAGAGATGCTCCAAATGCTCCGGATCCTCCAGGGTGCCGGAACCGACAAACTCACTGTATTTCGCGCAGAATCGATCCGGGAACACCGTGCGATCCTTTTCGCGGATCATCAAGGTCGAGTAACGGATGTTGCCTTTTGTCCACTTCGGATTCGGGTTAAATGATATCGCGCGAATTTCGCCTTGATTTCCGTAGAATACCTCGGACTGCGCCACAACGGTCGTAAAGATGATGTCCTCGCGCAGGGCGTGGACCTCGGAGGTTCCGAACATCCCGGTACATACGAGCCGGAGATCGCGTTTCTTGTCGCCGTTGTTTTCGATCTCGATCATCTGCGCTTCGGCGGCCAGCGGCAGACCTTCCTTCTGCGGCAGAAGAAAAATCGTCCTTCTGATAACCAGGCCGCACGCGAGCTCGTATTCGATCGTCGTCCGGTTCTGCGCATGGCGGCACACCGCGGATTTCACTCCCGGTCGGACGGTACTGCCCGAATAGAAAATTTGTTTACCGTTTTCCGTCAGATAAAACTGGCGGTTGGCGGGAAACCCGTTCTCCTCCGGCAGGTAATCCCACCGTGTCGCGAGCACCTGTGTATCCGCGTGCGATCGAAAAGAGCCGCGCCCCAGACGATCGACGACGGACTTCGGCGTGCTCTGAAGCGGTCGCTTCTCATTCATTCGATTCCCGATCAAAAGATTGGTAAAGTAATGCGGTCCCGGCGCGGGCGCGGCCGGGTCGCAAACGAGCGCCCCCTTTTCGTCCAGCCGTCCGCCCCACGAGGCGGATGCCCCGGCGATTTCGCGAGTCAAAGCTTGCTCGGCTTCGCTCAGCTCGACGGGCTCGATGTCATTTTCGTGCGAATAGAATCCGCGCACTTTATCGCCGGCGATGACGATTAGCGCCGATTCGTTTTTCCGAAAAGCGCCCTCGAAAAACTCATAAAGACTGTCGGTCGCCAAAAGCGTCGCGATGACCGGCGCGGCGACCGACAATCCGGCGACACACGCGACCAGGCGTTTCTCACAGGTCCCGATCCATTGGGCGCTCAGATTACCCGGCATGGGCACTCTCGGAAATCTCTCTCGTATTGCTTCTTCTGCCGTTTTTTGCGGGGAACGGGCCCTCTCGTTTCTGTAATTCATGTTTTCCTCCG
>JAFGGR010000113.1 GCA_016930475.1 Clostridiales bacterium
ATTTTGCGGCGGGCGCAGCACCGGTTTTCAAGAGAGGAACGAAGGCTCTGGAACTGGGTTCCGGCTCCGGGGCTGCGGCACTGCTTCTTTCGGCCCGGCGGCCGGATATTCGCATCGACGGAATAGAGGTCGACGACGCCTCATTTGAGGTGTTTTCGCGAAATGTTCGACTGAACGGGTTTGAGGATCAAATCCGACCGATTCACGGCGATGTTCGCGATTTCCCGGACAAGGGAGATGTTCGGAGAGCGTCGTATGACTTCGTGTTTTTTAATCCGCCGTACCGTGATCCGTTGAGGGGCCTCTTAACCCGGTCGGACAGCGGCTCGGAGTCGCTTCTGAATGCCCGATTCGAAATGCTCGGAGGAATTCCGGATTTTGTTCGAACGGCTTGCGCAGCCCTCCGACCCGGCGGAATACTGACGCTGGTCCATCGGGCAGTGCGTTTACCCGAGGTGATGCGGATCCTGTCGGAATCCGGTGCGGAACCGCTTCGGCTTCGAATGATCCATCCTCAAAGCGGTGCGAGGTCGACGGTTTTTCTGTTGTCCGGGCGCAAAGCGGGCAAGCCCGGTGGATTTGTCATTGAACCGCCGCTGATCCTACGCACGGAGGATATGAAAATGACCGATGAAATGAATAGAATTTATCAGGACGGAGAATAGAATGCTTTATATTGTCGGAACGCCAATCGGAAACCCCGGAGACCTGTCCCCTCGAGCAAAAGAGGTATTGGAATCGGTCGAGTTTATCGCGTGTGAGGATACGCGGAAAACCGGTCTGCTGTTGAAGGCGTTTGGTATTCGAACGAAGCTTTTCAGTTACCACGAGCATAACCGAGTATCCAGAGAAGCAATGATTATGGAAAATCTCAAGGACGGTAAGAATATCGCACTGGTTTCGGATGCGGGGATGCCTTGCATATCCGATCCCGGAGAACAGCTGGTGAGGCGGTGCGCCTCCGAAAACATCCCGGTCACGACGGTTCCGGGTCCGACCGCACTGGCATCTGCGCTGGCTCTTTCGGGGATGGACACGCGCCGTTTCATTTTTGAGGGCTTTATCCCCTCTGAGGGAAAAGAACGGAAGGAGAGGCTTTCGGCGGTCAATGCGTCGAAACTCACAACAGTGATGTATGAAGCACCGCACCGGCTGATCAAGACCCTCGACGAAATGAAAATGCTCGGGATGGGCACAAGAATGATCGTATTCTGTCGAGAATTGACCAAAAAATACGAGCAGGTCGTTCGCTTTTCCGTCGATGAAGCGCTCGAATACTATGTTCGTCAAGCTCCGAAAGGTGAGTTTGTTCTTGTCGTCGAGGGAGCGACCGAAGTCTCCGAGGCGTTCACGGACTCTGATTTGGATGAGAAAATCCTCGCCCTGGCAAAAGACGGATATACGACAAAAGAGATTGCCGCATTGCTTTCCGCTGAGACGGGGAAAGCAAAAAACATAATATACTCAAAAGCACTAATGGTGTTAAAATACCGTAAAGAGCAACCGGAGTAACGGAGGGAGATTTTGTTTTCTTCAGGTAACGGAGACGACCTCAAAATGGATTTCGAAGCATCTGCCATCGATGATGTCTCGAATCAAACCATGATCGGAAAACTGCTGGATGAAGTGGGGCTGTGTACGTTTTCGGCGGACCCCTCAGACATGCGTTTGTGTTTTTCGTCAGGAATGTCGGAAGTCATCGGCAGAGAAGCCTCTCAGCCAATGCTGATCGAGGCTTTTGCTCAGTATTTTCCCGAGGAAGACCGCGAACGGGTGGCTTCTGAGTATAAGAAAGCTTTCGAACAGTTGCTAACGGGCAAGCGGGATGTCGTCACCTTGGAACATGCGCTTCGCAAATCCTTTGAGGAAATCCTGTGGCTTCGGTTATACATGCAGAAGATCCATACGCACATTGGAGACCGTATTTTCGGGCTTGTTATGGATCAGACCCGCTCGATGTCGGAACGGATCCTGTCACAACTCTTTTCCGACGGGATCTCCGAATTCGTCTTCTACTATGATACGGTCACCGATGTGGTTTTTTTTAATTCGTATTTGAGCGAGATTTTGGAGCTTCCGAATCATTACATCGAGAATGCATCCAGAGCTGTCGTCGGATTAATCCACCCCGACGACCAAGACATTTTTATGAATGCAATTGAGGACTATCTTCAGAGAAAAAAAGACTTTTCGATCGCGGATTTTCGTCTGTTATCCCCACTGCAAGGTGAAATATGGGTGCATCCCTGTGGGGTGTCGGATTATGACATCACCGGATCGACTCGCTTTCTGACCGGGCTTCTGATCGATGTGACCGAGCGTAAGAAGTCCGAATTCTTACAAAAAAGCATCATCGAAGGAACATCCGCCATCGTTTATACCGCGAATATCAACCGATCGACGATCTCCTTTTCGGAGAACATTCGCCAGCTCTTCCCGGGTGCCCCTTTGGAGGTGGACGGAGACCTCGTCGATTACGTCGCCGACTTTATCATCCCGGAGGATCGCGCGCGTTTTCGCGAACCGATCGAAAAAATGCTCGAAGGGGATACGGACCGTTACTCGGTGGAGTTTAGAATCAACAAATCGAACGGAAGGACCGTTTGGCTTGCCAGCCGCGGAAAGGCCTTTTATGATACCAGTCGTCAATCCAAGATGGTGGTCGGGACGATTTTCGATCTGTCGAGTATGAATGAGGTTCGGGAGCTCGTTGAAAAGACCGGATATCTGCACGAGGTCAGCGGACTTCCCACCAGGGAACGCTTGATCAAGGACATTGATAAAGTGATCGACGATAAAAATGTCTTGTCCGCGGCGGTGATCCTCATCGACATCCGCGGCTTTCATACGTATAACGACCGTTTCGGACGCGAGACCGGAGACGACATCCTTCACGATCTCGGTAAAACGCTCCAGGACCGACTGCCGAGCGGAGGCACGTTGTACCACATCGGTATCGATTTGTTTTGCGTTCTGTGGCCCCACGCCACTCGAATTCAGGCAGAAAGCTTTATGGAGCAGATCCAGGAGGAAACGGAGCATCCGTTGATGATCGGCGGCGACTCGATATATGTTTCTTTTTCGATGAGCTCGGCGCTGTTTCCTTCATGCGGGATCAGTGCAGAGGAATTGGTCGTCAACGCCGAAATTACCCTGCACAAGGTCAAACAGAACAATCGTAAGAAACACGCGATATACTGTCCGACAGACAAACGCGAACTGAAAGAGCGTTTGGATTTTGAATTTCAACTCTCCAAGGCCATTCGAAACGGGAAAGACAGCTTTCGTATATATTATCAACCGCTTGTCCGACCTTCGGACGGTAAGGTCGTTGGTGCCGAGGCACTTCTTCGATGGAATTTGCCCGGTAAGGAGGATGTAAGGCCGGAGAAGGTGATCGCTGTTTTGGAAGCGACCGGACAAATGGAGCAGGTCGGCAGTTGGATATTGGAACGTGTCATTCGGCAGTGTGCCCAGTGGCTCAAGGTTGCCGCTGACCCGGGTTTTTTCGTCCATGTAAACATTACTGCGGAGGATCTCGCACGGCCGAATTATTCCGAGACAGTAGCCGAACTTCTGCGCAAGTACTCGCTTGATCCGCATAATCTGGTTTTGGAGATCACGGAAACCTCTTTGATGCGGAGCATTTCGACCTGCAGACAGAATTTGATCCGACTGCGCAATACCGGAATCCGGATCGCCATTGATGATTTCGGAACGGGGTATTCGTCGTTGAATTATCTTCGGGATCTCCCTATCGACGAGGTGAAAATCGACAGGGCCTTTGTAGAGGACATCCAAAACGATCTCTTCAACCGTTCCTTCATATCTGCGATCGTTTTATTGGCGCACAGTATATCCATAGAGGTTTGCGTCGAAGGAATCGAAACCGCAGACAAGGCACGAGCGATCACGGATATGAAGGCCGATTATCTTCAGGGTTTCTATTACGGGTGCCCGACCGACCCCGGCAAATTCGAATCAAAGCACCTCTGATTCATTGTAAAACCATTTCATCTTGGTTATAATCAACGATTATGTAAGCCTTATTCAAAAGGAGGTCTTTTCATGCATCCGAAAAAGCCTTATTACCTGACGACGCCGATCTATTACCCGTCCGGCGACCCGCATATCGGGCACTGCTACACGACGCTCGCTTGCGACGTCGTCGCCCGGTATAAGCGAATGCAAGGCTTTGACGTGATGTTTTTGACGGGGACCGACGAGCACGGGCAGAAAATCGAGAAGAAGGCGCTCGAAAAGGGAGTCACACCCAAGGAATACGTTGATGTATATGTCAATAACTTTAAGCGCCTCTGGGAACGCTTAGGGATCACCTATGATCGTTTTATCCGTACGACCGACGACTATCACGTGGAATCCGTACAGAAGATATTTAAACAGCTCTACGATAAGGGCTTTATCTATAAGGGCGAATATAAGGGACAGTATTGCACTCCCTGCGAGTCATTCTGGACCGAGAGCCAGGTCGTCGACGGGAAATGCCCGGATTGCGGCCGCGAGGTGACCGAGGCGAGGGAAGAGGCGTACTTTTTCCGCCTGTCCGATTTTTCGGAGCGTCTCGAAAAGCTCCTGACCGACCCCGAGAAAGACTTTCTGGAGCCGCAGAGCCGCGTCAACGAGATGGTTAACAATTTCATCCGTCCCGGCCTCGAGGACTTGTGTGTCTCAAGAACGAGCTTTACCTGGGGGATCCCTGTGACCTTTGATGACAAGCATGTCGTCTATGTTTGGATCGACGCACTTTCCAACTATATCACTGCCCTGGGTTTCATGAATGAATCTTTTTCCGATTACGACAAGTACTGGCCGGCGGACATCCATGTGATGGCCAAGGAAATCATTCGTTTTCATTCGATCATCTGGCCGGCGATGCTGATGGCGCTTGAACTGCCGCTTCCGAAGAAGATATACGGGCACGGATGGATCACCTTTAGCGGGACCAAGATGGGCAAGTCGACCGGAAACGTCGTCGATCCGTTCATCCTCGCGGACCGTTACGGAGTCGATGCGTTGCGCTATCATCTCCTGCGCGAAATGCTTTTCGGGATGGACTGTCCGTTTACCAATGAGATGATGCTGAATCGCGTCAACAGTGACCTGGCAAACGATTTAGGCAATCTGGTATCGCGAACCGTCGCAATGGTGACCAAGTATTTCGACGGCACATTGCCGGATACGCGCGAGAGCAAGCCGGAGGATGAAGAACTCATCCGGATGGCGGCTTCTCTTAAGCCTTTTGTCGAGGAGAATTACGAGAGCTTTCACATCGCTGCGGCGATCACCGAGATCTTCAAGGTGATCTCGCGCGCGAACAAGTTTATCGATGAGAATACACCCTGGATCCTCTATAAGGATGAGAAATCGCACGCGCGCCTGGCGTCGGTCCTCTATCGTCTCTTAGACACGATCCGGATCGTCAGCGTCCTTTTGTCGCCGGTGATGCCCAACACGATGCCGGAGGTCTGGAAGCAGATCGGCGCATCTGCGGAGGAGACGACATGGGAGAGTGCCGGAGTAACGGACGGGTTGTCCGCAAACGCGACCGTATCGCCCGGGAACGTGCTTTTCCCGAGAGTCGATATCGAAAAGGAACTCGCGGAGCTCGCCGGGATTTCCGGAGCGGTTCCCTCGGTCGAGTCGAAGTTGGCAGAGCCCGAGACGGAGTGCGCTCCGGCCGTCGAGGAGCCCGCCGTACGGCCCGTTAAGCCCGAGATCACTTACGACGACTTCTCGAAAATGGATCTGCGCGCCGCGCGCGTCGTCTCCTGCGAGAAACTCGAAAAGTCCGATAAACTCCTGAAATTCGTCTTGGACGACGGGACCGGCGAGAAGACCGTTCTTTCGGGGATTGCCGAATATTACTCGCCGGAAGAGCTCGTCGGAAAGACCGTGGTTTATCTTTCCAACCTCGCACCGCGTAAGATCCGCGGAATCGAGTCGCACGGGATGATTCTTGCCGCTGAAACTGCCGATGGGTACCGGATACTCGGAATTCAAGGAGAGGCGATACCGGGAGCGGAGGTTTCCTGATGGAGCTTTTCGATACGCACGCGCATCTTTGCGACGAGCGTTATGGCGAAGATATCGATGAGGTTATCGCCCGGGCACGGGATGCAGGCGTGAGCCGGATCCTCCTGGCGTCCGCGGAAATGTCGGACAGCGAGGCGGCGATCCGCATGGCTTCAGAGAAGAACGGCGATGTCGAGCTGTTCTGTTCGGTTGGTGTTCATCCGCACAGCGCTTCCGACTACGACGATCAAAGCCACGAGCTTTTGTCAGGCTGGATCTCGGATCGGGAGAAGAACCGTATCGTCGCGTTGGGCGAGATCGGCCTCGATTATCACTATGACCTATCACCCAGAGACGTGCAGAAGGCCGTCTTCATTCGCCAGTTCGAGCTCGCGTGCCGGGAAGAAATCCCGGTGATCATACATGAGCGCGAAGCGAGCGCGGACATGCTTGCGATTCTGACCGACTTCGGCAAGCGCGGACTTCTGTCGGAGACGCCCGGCGTTTTTCACTGCTATTCCGGAAGCGCCCAGACCGCTCAGATCCTCGTTCGCATGGGTTTCTTACTGGGATTCGACGGGCCGGTCACTTTCAGAAACAACAAGAAGGCGTGGGAGGTTTTATCTTCCATACCGCTCGATCGAATACTCATTGAGACCGATTGTCCTTATTTGACGCCGGAACCTTTCCGGGGCAAGAGGAACGAGCCGGCGTACATTACGTATATTCTGGTTAAGATCGCGGATTACCTCGGGAAAAGCCCGGAGGAAATGGCGCGGATCACCACCGGGAATGCGCGACGGCTATTTCGGATATAATGGCGGGAGGTCGAGATGAGAGCCAAATCACGGATTGGTATAAATACGAATGGACAATGGATATTATGAATCCGTTGGATCACAAGCGATCCGTTGGATCATAAGCGATCCGTTGGATAATAAGCGATCCGTTGGATCATAAGTGATCCGTTGGATCATAAGTGATCCGCACGATCTCCGGAGATCATTTTAAGCCTTTTTCATACTCGCCCCATTCGATTATTGACATCCTCTTTTGTATCCTTTATACTTCTTCTTGCGCTCTGAGAAGCGTAGTCCGGGTTGAGATAACGGGAGCATAGCTCAGCTGGGAGAGCATCTGCCTTACAAGCAGAGGGTCACAGGTTCGAGCCCTGTTGTTCCCACCATAATGGCG
>JAFGGR010000114.1 GCA_016930475.1 Clostridiales bacterium
ATGCTCGCTGACCCCTCCCCGCACCGCACGGATCAATTCCGCCACCTTGTCCCGGTCCTTATAACCGTCCGTCTCGACCGAACCGGACACATCAACGGCAAAAGGCGAAAAATACTCAATCGCCTGTCTTACGTTGTGGGGTCCGATCCCGCCGGCGATAATGATCCTCGAGTTCATCACACGGAGGACCTTCGCCGCGGCCATTCCCGCTTTCCACGGAAACGGGATGCCCGAGCCTCCGTCTCTCTTATCGGTGATCACGTCGAAAACCAACGCGTCGAATGACTCGACGGGCGGGTAGCCGATGATCCTCTCCAAGACATCAGAGGCCTCCTTCGCCTCGAGCGGCACGGCGATCCTCTGCCAGACTTCGATCTTACGGTCGGAAGATTTCGGAAGTGCGCGACGCAAGCGCTCATTATATTCCGGCGTGGTATCAAAATGCAGTTGCACGACATCCAAGCCCACCGATTCAACGATCCCGGCGACCTCCTTCGGTTCGGTGCCGACAAATACACCGACCTTCCGGATGCCCGGATTCAAGTTTATCGCGATTTCCGCGGCTTCCGACGAGCTAACCCGCCGCGGAGACGCGGCAAACACAAAGCCGATGTAATCCGGAAGACAGGCATTTGCAATTTCGGCGTCAATGGGTCTTCTCAGACCGCATAATTTTATACGGGTCATGAAACTCCAATTATCCTTTCCCGGTCAGGCGAGCCTCAAGATCGGCCTTTTCCTTCTCGTATCCCGGCTTGCCAAGAAGAGCGAACATATTCTTCTTATAGGCCTCCACGCCGGGCTGGTTGAAGGGATTGACGGACAGGAGATACCCGGATATCGCACAGGCTTTCTCGAAAAAGTACACCAGATGACCCATGCAATACGCATTCATTTCCCGGATCGAGAGGATCATATTCGGCACACCGCCGTCGACGTGCGCGAGAACAGTCCCTTGCAAGGCTTTATAATTCACTTCGTTCATATCCATCCCGGAAAGAAAATTCAGGCCGTCCAGGTTTTCCGGATCCTCGGGAATGGAAAAAGAGTGGCGCGGCTTTTCGAAATGGACGACGGTCTCGAAAAGCATCCGCCGGCCGTCTTGGATATACTGTCCCATCGAGTGCAGATCCGTCGTATTGTCAACACCCGCCGGGAATATCCCCCGGCCGTCCTTGCCCTCGGATTCGCCGAAAAGTTGTTTCCACCACTCCGTCATAAAGTGATAGCCCGGCTCATAATTGACCATGACTTCGGTCGTATAACCGCGCCTCAGGAGGCAATTACGGATCGCCGCGTAGCGATAGCACGTATTCTCGGAAAGGGACACATTGCGATAGGTCTTGGCCGCGTCCTTGGCACCGCGCATCAGTTCGCGAATATCGATTCCGGCGACCGCGATTGGCAGAAGCCCGACGGCGGTAAGCACCGAGTAGCGTCCGCCGATATCATCGGGCACGACAAAGCGCTCATAGCCTTCCTTATCAGCCAGGCCCTTCAGCGCGCCTTTACTGCTGTCCGTGGTCGCGTAGATGCGACTTCTGGCTTCTTCGCGGCCATAGCGTTGCTCCATGTATCCACGGATGATACGAAAAGCGATGGCCGGTTCGGTAGTCGTTCCCGACTTGGATATGATGTTCACCGATACGCGTTTACCATCAAGAAGATCCATCAAATCGGCAAAGTACGTCGCGCTGATCGAATTGCCGCAAAAGAGGACCATCGGGCTTTTCCGGACCTTCTTGTGTAACGCGCCGGAAAAAGAGTGGGATAGCATTTCGATCATCGCGCGTGCGCCCAGATAAGACCCGCCGATGCCGATGACCAGGAGAACATCCGAATCCTTGCGGATCTTGGTCGCCGCGGCGCGGATCCGTCTGAATTCTTCTTTATCATAGTCCGTCGGCAGATCCAGCCAGCCGAGGAAGTCACTGCCGGGACCGTTTTTCTTATGAAGCATCGTATGCGCAAGTTCGACCTGCGGCGCCATGCGCCCGATTTCTTCGGCATCGATGAAGGACATGAGATTTTGGGTGTGAAGTGTGATCATATTCGTCTCCCGTTCGCTTTGGATTAGATCGCTCCCGTTAGTATAGCATTTTCGGCTATATTCTGTGAATAGAACAAGGTGCCGGAAAGACCATGAATTCTTTCGCGGTTTTTCGCGAAAAATCGGATATAATAGACAACAAAGTACGATATGAAAGCGGGCGAAGAAACGTGACCGATCCGGAGACCACTTACGCGAAGCTGATCATCCTTTACATCGTGAAAGAGTTTCCCGGGATTCCTTCTCAGGAATTGATGGACCATGCCATCGCGTCTCTTTATATGGATTATTTCACATATGTTCAGGCGCTGGAAGAGCTTCGTCGCGATCGATTGCTTCAACAGGCCATGCGCAAGGGCGAGACGGTCCTGGACGGCGGGCGCCGGCCGATCGAACGCTGTGATATCACGCCCGAAGGCGAAGTGGTCTTGTCTTTTCTTCTTCCGAAAATGCCGGTCGGGATCCGTTCCTATCTGACGGCCGAAACCGAGAACCGGCGGTTGGATAACAAGAAGCGTACCAGTGTGATCGCCGATTATTCGATCGACGCGAACGGCACTTACCGCGTTAACCTGACCCTGTCCGAAGGCGTGCGCAAAACCGCCGAAATCACACTGACCGCCCCCAACGAAAAAACCGCGAAAGAAATGTGTCGGCGATGGAAGGAATCCACCGCCGACATCTATACTCAATTATTGCGTTCCTTGTCCTCTGAACTACAGTAAACGATCTCCCAGCGTGTTTATTTTTTCCGCAAGAGCATCGGCATACTTGTCGATTTGCAGGAGTTCTTCTTCTCCGGGCAATCCCTCGAAAAGCAACGGATCCAAGCGTTCGGCTTTCTTTAGTCCGGCGGTCAGTCCGTCCATGACTTCAGAAACCCTTGTGCCCCAGCCATACGAGCCCAGAAGTCCGATAACGGCCGTCTGAGGCTTCAGGGCATTGGCGAGCATCGCGCAATACGCGACGGCCGGATGGGGTCCGCCCAGCACCGTCGGCGTGACGAAAATCAGCGCCGCCGCCGTTACCAGATCGAGCATCACATTGCCGGTCTCGATCGAAAGGCTTTCCGGTCTTTTCCCGAGATCGTGCGTCAAAACCGAAATTCCGTGGCGGGCCAAGCGCATACAGAGTCTGTCTGCGATCAAGCCACAGCTCCCATGCATGCTCACGAACGGGATGACCACGGTCTTATCCACTTTATCGGACGTCCATTTCATATACTTCTCGATGATCAGCGACGGATTGTTCCAAACCGGCCCGTGCGCTGCGGCGATCATCGTCGGCGCCAACTGCGCGACACGTTCCGTGTATTTTCGGACCTGCGTCGAAAACGGCATCATGATCTCGGCAAAATACGCGCGTGCCGCCCCCTTGGTCTCGTGGCTGTTGGTCGCGAAAACGCGGTCGAAGGAATAATGAGAGCCGAAAAGGTCACTCGAGAAAAGCACTCCGGAACCCTCATCGTACAACATGGTATTATCCGGCCAATGGGCAAACGGGATCTTCATGAATCGAAGCTTGTGGTCTCCCAAATCCAACACATCCCCTTCGCCGAAAATCTCGAAACGCTCCTTGGGGATTCCGAGATGTGTCGCAACCAACTTAACGACCTCGGCCGTGGCGGCCAACCGCACGTCGGGATACCTTGTCAACAGCTCGGGAAGCGAACCGGAATGGTCCTGCTCCGTATGTAAAATGACAACATAGTCGGGTGCCTTGATATCCGCTCCCGACAGCATTTCCAGAAACGACTCGGTAAATTCCGGATCAGCGGTGTCGATCAATGCGGTCTTTTCCCGTCCCTTGACCAGATAGGCATTATAGGTCGTCCCGTGCTTGATCGGCATCAGGCAATCGAACATTCGTCTCTGGGGATGTTGAACATCAATGCAGTATATGCCGTTATGGATCGTCTGTACGCTCATATTCGCCTCTACTTGTATGATGACTATCATTGTACTCATTCGAATTCAAAAAAGAAAGGGCGTTGCTTGTGGTCTTCCTCCGCTTGATTACAAAAACCCGTCAATCGGTCCTGCGGACCGTCGAGCGGACCGGCATGAGTATGATAGACAAAAAGAGACCGAATCCCTTTGCGATTCGGTCTCTTTCCTGATCCGTTTAATCTTTCTTATCGAGGCAAAGTCACCGATACAGGAGGAATATCGATAAATTTACATCGGGCTGAAAGCGTCTTTTGTCGCACCGCATACGGGACATGTCCAGTCGTCCGGAATATCTTCGAACGCTGTTCCGGGAGCAATCCCACTATCCGGATCACCCAGCTCGGGATCATATTCATAACCACACAGGTCACACACGTACTTTTGCATAGTAATTACCTCCGATTGGTATTGATTCAATTATATGATGAATACAGCCCGAATTAATGACAGGTTTGTTACGAAAATAAAAGCAAATCAAATACAATTCCTTCTATTCGATATATTCGAACTCAATATCGTACATTCGAACGGTATCACCCTCCCGGATCCCGGCGGCCTTCAAAGCGTCCACGATCCCCTTTTTGCGTATCATCCTCTGAAAATACGATAGCGATTCGGGATCGTCGAAATTCGTCGATCCCGTGAGGGACTGCGCAAGTTCTCCGTCAACAACAAATGTCTCTTTGTCTCTGCTGATCGAAAACGGCATTCTCTCCTCAAGCGTGTACAGGCGATCTCCGCCCGTTTTCTTTACCGTGACCGGTTTGGGAATTTCGGGAAGCATCGCGGCGACCTCCCTCATTAATTCTTGTGTACCCTTCACGGTCGCCGCACTGATGGGGAAAACCTTAAATCCACGGTCTCTCATTTCGGTGACAAAACGGTTGACTTGCTCATCGTCGGCGCCGTCGATCTTATTCGCCGCAACGATACGCGGGCGAGCTTCCAGACCGGCCTTGTACAGCTTCAATTCCTCGCTGATTCGTTCAAAATCTCCGACCGGATCCCCTTCCGCGGCAATGTCGACGACGTGGATCAGGAGGCGCGTTCTCTCAATATGACGAAGAAAATCAAGCCCTAAGCCGGCGCCACCACTGGCGCCCTCGATGATTCCGGGGATGTCCGCGACGACAAACTGGCTGTCATCGACATAAACGACGCCGAGGATCGGTTCAAGCGTGGTAAAAGGATAGTCGGCGATCTTCGGCTTTGCGGCGGAAATGACCGAAAGAAGGGTCGATTTACCGGCATTGGGCAGTCCGACAAGACCTACATCCGCGATCAATTTCAATTCGACGTTCAATTCCAATTCTTCGCCGGGCGTTCCGACGCGCGCAAAACGCGGTGCCTGACGCACGGAGTGAACAAAGTGAATATTCCCGTGGCCTCCTCGACCACCCTTGGCAATGACGATCTCCGCACCGTTTTCGGTCAGATCCGCAATCATTGTCTGTGTAACGGCATCGGTGATGACCGTTCCCACGGGAACCTCAATGCGAAGGTTTTCGCCGCCTTTTCCGGCCATCTTCTTGTTTCTTCCGTCGGCTCCGTTTTCGGCGTGAAATTTCCGTTTGAAACGAAAAGTCTTCAGCGTCGTCTGTGAGTCGGTCGCTTGAATGATCACATCCCCGCCTTTTCCGCCGTCGCCTCCGTCCGGGCCGCCGTTCGGAACATTCTTTTCGGTATGGAAGGATACCAGGCCGTTTCCGCCGTCGCCCGCTTTCACAAATATTTTCGCTCGATCAATAAACATATCATTCTCCTTGTGCCGTCGAGAATCAAAAGAGGCCGTTCCGACAAAAGCAATTCATCGGATCAAGCCTCTTACTGATTGAATTTGGTTTCTGAATTATTCCGCAGGATAAACGCTGACCTTCTTGCGGTCTCTGTCCTTGCGCTCGTACTTGACCAAGCCGTCAATCAATGTGTAAAGAGTATCGTCCGAACCGATCCCGACATTGTTTCCGGGATGGATCTTGGTTCCTCTCTGACGAACCAGGATATTTCCGGCAACGACGAACTGGCCGTCGCCTTTCTTGGCTCCTAATCTCTTGGAAGCGGAATCACGGCCGTTCTTGGTCGATCCCATTCCCTTCTTATGCGCAAAAAGCTGTAAGTTCATCTTAAGCATTATCAACACCTCCACCGTGTTATCGCCGTTTATTGCATGATCTTGATATGATTACCGCCGTAATCGTCGCGGTCTGACTCTTCCAAGAGAAGAAACCCTTTGCGGATCGAGGACATGATCCATTGCGTCGGGCTGTCCGGACCTTTGTCCAACTCCTTGCGCGGGATCGTTATTTGCGCTTCGGGAAGTGAGGACTTCCCCTTCCGATCGCGCAAGGTATAAAATCCGCCGAGGCCGCACAGATCCTCCAAAGAAGCGATCGCGGTATAAAGCAAGGTGGATGCGGAGGCGCAAACAATATCGCTGCCGCTGTCTGCATACCCGGCATGTCCCTTGATACTCATCTTCTCGATCAGTCCCTGATCAGACACCCGAAATGTTACGGTAATCATTTCAACGTTCCCGACTCTTATCCGGCGTTGATCGCCGTGATACGAACCTTCGTGTAAGGCTGTCTGTGTCCGGTCTTACGACGGAAACCCTTCTTCGCCTTATACTTCATGATATCGATCTTCTTGTTCTTTCCCTGCTTGACGATCTGTCCGGATACCGTCGCCTTGGCGACTCCCTCACCGGCACGCATCCCGGAATCATCGGCAACAGCCAACACCCGATCAAACGTGACGTCCTGTCCGTCTTCACCTTCAAGTTTCTCGATGAAAATCTCATCGTCCACGGAAATCTTATACTGCTTCCCGCCGGTCAAAATCACTGCATACATGTTTCGTTTCCCTCCTGTTCATCCAGTCTCGCTGCGTAACTCAGGCAGCCGAAAATCTCGGCATTTGGGCCCAGCGCATGCGGTCACCCGAAAAGGATATCATGCGACCCCTGCGATGTCAACGAAAAAATCCCGAATGATCGGGATTTTACGGCAATCTACTTCATTCCGGAAGGGGAATGCTCGGTCAAATCTTGAGAACCGACGCACCGAGCTCGATCGAGGCTTTCAGGTGGATATCCCGGGCGCTCTTGGTGTACTCACCCGACATACGCTCGAAAAGAAATTCCGAGGCCGTCCGCCCGATTTCCATAATGGGCTGAAGTCCGATCGTTAACTTAGGGTGATAGATCCGGGCGACTGTCTGAGTCTCAAATCCGACAAATGAAATATCCTCGGGAATTCGCTTCCCTGCCTCGTTCAAGTATCTGAGCGCTCCGAGCGTCAAATCATGCCCTGCGGTGAACACGGCAGTCGGAGGATTCTTCATGGACAGCAAATTGCGCATCCCGATGTATCCGCTTTCCTCCGAGATATCGATCATACTGCACAGTGCCGGATCCGGTACGATCCCTGCTTCCATGAGCGCCCGATGATATCCTGTTACCCGGTCGTCGGTGGTCCGGACACCGGGAGCGCCGACCATCAAGCCGACTCTCTTGTGACCGTTCTGAAGCAAGTGCTCCGTAACCTCAAAGGATATTCCTTCGTTATCGATCGTAACGCTGTCATAACCGCTGTCTTCAACGCCGACGTCAATAAAGACGATCGGGGTATTCTCGGCTTCGATACGTACCAGGTCCTTCTTACGCACATTGATCGGTTGCATGATGATCCCGTCGACCTGTTTGTTCAAAAGAAAGTCCAACTTCATTCTGGCTCCGTCCGAATCAGTCTCCGAATAGTCGCAGATGATTGTGCTGTAGCCGCGCTTATAAAGCTCCCTGTCAATGGAGGAAAGAACGGAGACTCCGTAATAGTCCGCCAGACTGGGGATCAAAACTCCGACGGTCATTGATCTGCGGGTCTTCATCCCGCGTGCTACTGTATTGACCCGGTAGTTCAACTCTTCGATCGCCTGTTCGATCGCTATACGGTTGTCTTCAAGGACGTTTCCGCCATTGATCATTTTGGACACGGTAGCGATCGAAACGCCCGCTCTCTTGGCAACATCCTTAATCGTCGCTGGCATAGATTTTCTCCATTCCTGTCGTTGTCCGGCGGATGACTAGCGGTACGAATAACGTACCGACAATAATCATCCAGTCGCTAAACTAGCCTATACATAATATCTTTTCCCGGGCAAACGCGCAAGTCCGCGCCGCCTGCCCAAACAGACCCGATCAAATGAACGCCAGCAGCACATAAAGAACAGAAGCCATAACAGCCGGAAGAAGAAGGGTACCGCTCATTCTTTTGACCCGTTGACGAAACCAATCAGTACCGATCAAAAGGACGATGAAGAAAAGTGCCAGGAGAAACAACCAAGCCTTCATGGTCAGAAACGCTGCGACCCACATCGCGATAAAGGGAACGAGGAGAATGCCCCTGAAGCGCCATGCGGATAAGAAACCGCGACGGTGCTCGGTCGTTCTCTCATTCTCGGTATAGAACATGTCGACTTTCTGGCAGGCAGTGAGACAGACGATCAATAACGCGGCCGGAATCGCAAAAAGCAGGACACGGGGAAATTCAACAAAATAACGAAAGGAGACCAGGTGAAGCGAGGCCATCAGAAACACACCAAGGACAAACAAAGAAGAAACCAGAAGCGACAAAAGAAAACGAGCCCGGTTGACTTTCTCCGGCGCTGCCATTTTTCGGATATGCTTCAGATAAAAAAGCGCGGCCAGACAAAGCGCCGCCACAGGCCAGATCGCGGCAGCGATCGCGGCGAAGTGAGGAACGGCGATCATCAACACGCACAGGACGACCCCGTAGGCGACGGATATGGGCACCAACAGCGCGAATAGATATTTCTCGGAACGTTCGATCTTGCTGTAGAGCGAGAGCTCCTTGGGCGCGACAGATTCCTTCACCGGCTCCTTGGGAACGACCCCCTTGATCGAATGCGGTTTCGAGAGGGTGGAAAGAAAGAAGAACAGACCGGCCGAGAGCATGGCAAGCGGAGCGATTTTTAGGATCTGATTGACAAGGATCATGCCCCGGACATCCGAAATCTCGGCTTTATCGGCGAGCACATAATTCGAGATGTATTTGGCGATCTTGCTTTGCACATCCGGCAAACCCGGATAGATCAATTCATCCAGGACCGGATCGCCGGTCAATTTCCCGAGACTCATGTAAGTCTTTGCGTCCGGAGCTATCCGTACCGAGGAAGAGAATAATCCCGGCGCTTTCAGGGCTTGGGAAAGAAGCGCGTCCTCTCCGGACAAGAGCTCGAAAAGCGTGATCGAATCGGGCTGTTCAGAGTCAAAAATCGCGATCGAATCGGTGCTTCCCTGTCGAAGTGTGCTGTCCGGTTTCTCGGTCAACAATTCTCTGGGCATCAGGAGGATTAAGTTTTCGATCAACGGTTCCCTGCCTGCTGTGTTCAAGGCGATCCCTGCGGTGTCTCCGTACGACACAAGGATCACATGATCGAGTTCTTCTCTGCGCGCGAAGGATTGGATCTTACGAATCAGTTGATCCTCGTCGGAGCTATCCGCCCGAAGAAAATAGGACTCGAGTCCGAGTCCCGAAAAAACACTTAAATACTCGGATTCCGGGAAACGGGCTTCCTGCGAAGAGACGCACAAAACGCCAACCCCGCTGCCGGAGTTCGGCCGACCTCCCGTATACATCGAAAAAAGCATGGAGAATATTAACACAACATTGGCAACCCCCAACAAAACCACCCCTGTCGTGCGTATGGTCGTCTTCTCGATCATCCTCTATCCTCCGATTTCTTGCACTATTATAACATGTCTACCCAAAAAGGAACCGCGAATTGCGGCTCCCTTTGAGTGTACTGATCGAAACGTTTGCGACTAAGCGTTGGACTCCGCGGCGACACTCCGTCCGGTAAATGACGGCGCATATGAAACCGGCTCCTCCGCGCGCAGAATTCTCTCATCCCCGGAAGACACATCCTCCGACGGCAGCTCGTTCCGGGTGTTTTCCGAGCGGTCGATCACCGAAGTCCTGTCTCTTTGTCCTTCGACGGGAGACATTTCCCGATGGTGCTCTAATGCTTCATAATACTTTTTCAAAACCGCCTTCGATAATTCTTCCCGAAAAGCGGAATGGATCGGATGTACGATGTCCTTGAACTCGCCGTCCTGTATCCTTCTGCTCGGCATCGCGATAAACAAGCCGTTCGCGCCGTCGATCACCTTAACGTCGTGAACCACAAAAGCATCTTCAAAGGTGATCGACACGATCGCCTTCATTTTGTTCTCCGGCGTGAGCTTCCGAATAATGATACTGGTAATGTCCATCTGTAAACCTCCGCGTCAAGCAAAAACGTCCTTTTCGAAACCGAAAATAAGTAATTCCGGATTAGTTTAGTATTTTACAGCAAAAATCAGCAATTGTAAATATTTCTTATGTTTTTCCGCGTGCCGGGTATACCGTCGGACATGCTCCGATTCGCGCTTTTTCGAAAGGATCACGTTCCCCCACTTGCGTTTTTCGCCTGAAAAAGGATAATGGAATCGGTACCGGGTACCACGGTGCGCGATCAATATTCGTACTTTTTCGATTAAATTCGACTCAGAAGAGGTGTATATGCGTCTGATCAAACAACCCGACCCAAACGACAGCAAGTCTTGCCCCAACCCTTCGTCCCCGATATCGGAGGGTGATCGTTCACGCTTTCCCGGACCGGAGGCGGGCGCGAAGATCTTCTTTGTAGGGATCGGAGGGATCAGCATGAGCGGGCTCGCAGAGCTTTCTCAGGATTACGGTTACAAGGTCGGAGGGTCCGATATGCACATGTCTCACCGGATCCTTCTTCTGGAGGAAAAGGGTATCCCTGTCTTTGTCGGCCATGCCGCAGAGAACATCCAAAGCTTTGCGCCGGATCTTTTGGTACACACCGCAGCGATCCTTCCGGGCAATCCGGAGATGGAGTTCGCACGTGAAAATCACATCCCGGTCGTTTCCCGCGCGGATTTTCTCGGTCATCTCACCCGGAGTTTTTCGAGTGTTATCAACATCTCCGGGACTCACGGCAAGACCACGACCACGTCGATGTTATCCTTGATGCTGATCGAATCCGGCCTGGATCCTACCGTTCATCTCGGAGCGGAATTCGAGCCCTTCAACGGCACCGTGAGGCTCGGAGCGGATCGATCTCTTCTGGTATCCGAAGCGTGCGAATACCGCCGCTCTTTTCTCAGTTTTCGATCGACGACGGCCGCAATCACGAATATCGATTACGATCATGTTGACTGTTTTAACAATATCCGCGAAGTGATCGATGTCTTCGCCGAGTTTTCGGATAGAATCGATGATTCCGGATATCTGATCATTCCGGCATTCGACGCAAATTCAGCGCTCTGCTTCGAACAAATCCGGGCGCGACGCGACGCGACGGGCAGACCCATGCCTCAAATCCTGACGACGGGCATCGAGGGAGATGTTTTTGCTCCGTCGGGTCAACATGCGGATATCTACGCCAAAAACATCGTTTATCGCGACGGTTTTCCTCAATTCGACGTGTGGGATCGGAACCGTTTCTACGCCCATGTCGATCTGCACGTTCCAGGAAAACACAACATATACAATGCCTTGACCGCGATCGCTTGCGCGTCTGTTAACGGCGGGACCCCGGAAGGGGCGGCGGAAGCGCTGACTGCTTTCCGCGGTGCAGAGGGTCGGTTTACCGTAAAGGGAAAGTTCCGCGGAGCGACTGTGATCACGGACTACGCGCATCACCCGGCGGCGGCGCGGGCAACCCTGCAGGCTGCTTCACAGCTTTTGCACAACAGGACCTGGGTCGTCTTTCAACCACTGACATATAACCGGACCGAAAAGCTTTTCGATGATTATGTATCTTCTTTGCTGCCGTGCGAGCACGTCATCTTTTCCGAGATCTTTTCGGACCGTGAAATCGACCCGGGGACGATTTCCTCCTCCATGATCGCGGAAGCCATCAACAAGCAAGGGGGACACGCGGAATATTATGTCGACAAGAAAGACATCCTTAAAAGGCTGGACTCTCTTGTCGGCAAAGATGATCTGGTCTTGTTTCTCGGCCCGGAGGACATCCGGGATCTCGCGGACGATCTGAAATTCGACTGATCTCAAAGAATATTCACGATG
>JAFGGR010000003.1 GCA_016930475.1 Clostridiales bacterium
AACTCTTTACCGGTCGTGATGTCACGGATGATTCCGGTGGAAAAATCTACCTCGACAATATCTCCGTCGCCGATATTCTCGGAAGCTTCGGAAAACTCCATGATCGCGAGCCCCATATTGATCGCGTTCCTGTAGAATATGCGCGCAAATGACGGAGCGATGACGCAGGATATCCCACTGGCTTTGATGGCGACCGGCGCGTGCTCCCGGGATGATCCGCACCCGAAATTCGGCCCGCCGACGATGATATCGCCCGGTTGCACCCGACTCACGAAGTTCGTGTCGATATCCTCCATGCAATGCTTCGCCAACTCGACCGGATCGGACGTGTTCAGGTATCTGGCGGGAATTATAACGTCGGTATCAACGTTCGCGCCGTACTTAAAAACCTTACCCTTCGCAGTCATAATATCAACCCTCCTTTTCCGGAGCGCCGCGCTCACTCGGTGCGGCAATACGTCCCAACACGGCCGACGCGACGGCGACCGGAACGCCCGACAGATAAACCTCGGACTTCGGATGACCCATGCGCCCGACAAAATTCCGGTTCGTGGTCGACACACAGCGCTCACCTTCGGCAAGTATTCCCATGTGCCCTCCCAAGCAAGGTCCGCATGTCGGTGCGGAAACTACGCAGTTTGATTCGGCGAAAACCTCCAACAGTCCTTCCTTGAGCGCTTCTTTCCAGACTCTCTGAGAGCCCGGAAGGATGATACAGCGCAAGCCCTTCTTCACCTTATGCCCCCGGAAAACTTCCGCCGCCAAGCGCAGATCCTCCAAACGCCCGTTCGTGCACGAGCCGATCACGACCTGGTCGATCCGGACTTCGTCAAAGGTGCCCATGACTCGTGTGTTATCCGGCAAATGGGGAAACGAGACTGTGAGCGGGATCGTCGCCAGATCGATCTTTATCGTCCGTGCGTACTGCGCGTCCTTATCCGCGGTAAAAGCCGTGTATTTGCTTTGGGCATAACGCTTCGGGGCGTACTTTTTGATGTATTCGATCGTCTGATCGTCTACGGGGAAGATCCCGTTCTTTCCGCCCGCCTCGATCGCCATGTTGCAGATCGTCAACCGGTCGGCCATGGAAAGCGTCGCAACGCCCGGACCGGCAAATTCCATCGACTGATACAGAGCACCGTCGACACCGATCATGCCGATGATATGAAGGATCAGGTCCTTCCCGGTCACACCGGGTTGAAGCGAACCCTCCAGCACGAAGGAGATGGCCTCCGGCACGCGGAACCAAGTCTGGCCGGTTGCCATCGCGCACGCCAGATCGGTCGATCCGACTCCGGTCGCAAATGCTCCGAGCGCGCCGTAGGTGCAGGTATGCGAGTCCGCGCCGATGATCAGGTCTCCCGGCGCGACCAGTCCGTTCTCCGGCAGGATCACGTGCTCGACGCCCATGTTCGGATCGCCGATCTCATAATAGTTCTCGAGGTCATATTTACCGGCGAATTCGCGCATCTTTTTGCAGTGCTCCGCCGATTTGATGTCCTTGTTGGGCGTGAAATGATCCGGCACCAACGCCACCTTCTCGCGATCAAAAACACCGCAAGCGCATGTCTTTACGAAAACATCGATCGCCGGAGGCGTCGTCACGTCGTTACCGAGAACGAGGTCCAATTTCGCCTCGATCAGCTGTCCCGGAACCACATTATCCAGTCCGGCGTGGGAAGCCAGGATCTTCTGCGTCATCGTCATAGCCATATTCGTACCTCCTTTGAGTCGTCCCGGATCCTCTCCGGTACGAACAGAATACCCCGCGCGCGCTTTCATTACAAGAACACGTTAACGCCCTTTTCTTCGCGTTTTATGCCTTTTCGAAAAAGGGGAACACAATTCGCTCAGTATTCTTTTCGAAAAGCGACACGCACGGTTATCAAAGCGGTTTGACGGAAAAAGGACAGAACGGTCGTTTCGTGTTACAATAGATTCATTCATTACGCCGGTTTGGAATCTGTTATCCGTTTATGTGCCGAGAAAACACATGCTCGAATGGTTTTTCCGCCGGCAAATAAAGGAGCGTTTAATATGAAACAAACCATACTCAAGGCCAATTCGCGCACAGGAAGCCCTAAACAGGCTCGCAGAGACGGATTCATCCCCGGCGTCCTTCACGGACCCGATACGACGTCCACGTCGGTGCAATTTGAAAGATCCGAATTTCTCCGGATCCTGACCAAGCACGGAAGCAATGCCAAGGTCTGGATCGAACTGGACAAGGAGAAGCACTTCGGCATCCTTAAAGAAATTCAGAAGGATCCCTTAGATAAAAGTATCGTCCACGTCACTGTCCACCTCGTTTCTCAGGATCAGGAGATCAGGGTGCTTACAGCGCTTGTCTTCAGCGGCCGTGAAGAGCTTGAAAACAGAAGCCTGATGCTTCAGACCGTCAAAGACCAGATCGAACTATCCGGCAAAGCGGCTTCCATGCCCGAGGCGATCCATGTCGATGTCACCGGTAAGAGTTTCGGTGATACCGTTACGGCAAAAGATCTTCAAGTCCCGAAGGGCGTTCGCATTCTCGACAGTGAGGACGAGCTTTACGCCGTTGTTAAGGACCTGCATCATATGAGCGCGGCGGATGTGTCGGAAATCGCTGCTGACGAAGCGGCGGCGGAAGAAGCATCGTCAAAGTCCGAAGAAGCGACTGCGGAAGCGGCTTCCACGACCGAATAAACGCCTTCCCGGGCGTATGATCATGAATGCTATCCTCCATCCGTACAACGACACCCCTCATGTCGGTTTTCCGACTTAAGGGGTGTCGTTTTTTGTTATGGATCGTTCACCCGTTCGAAGGGTCGGCGACTTTACGATCGGAGCATAGTCTAGCCGGCGAAATATTCGCTCCTTTTCGAGAAAAGGCCTCTGCGGGAGATGTACGTATAAAGGCTCTTCCCGCACTCCATCTCCTTCATGGCTGTTTCGACGATATCCTGCGGCTCGCAGCCGTTTGCGCCGCTCTTGACGCGCGCTTGTTTATCCTGACGATTTCCGAACATGGCGATCAGTGGCGCGATGGTCCCCGGACCGACCGCTTGGATCCGGATGCCGGTATCTATCAGTTGCGCGCTCAATCCCTCCGTAAACTGTCTCACAAAAACTCTGGAGGAGGCTTGCATCCGGCTTCCCGCGGAGGCGCGGGCGATTCCGTCCGGAGAGATGTTCACGATGATCCCTTCGTTTCTGTTGATCATTCTTCTTAAGACAGCGAGTGTCAGCGAAACGACCGTATTCATTTGCAGCGCAAGCAATCGCTTGGCTTCGGTCGAATCTACAAATGCGTACCGCTCCCCGTCCTCGTCGGCCGCGTTATTGACCAATGCGTCGATCCCGACCAGATCGGTCTGTCTATAAACCATTGAAAGACCTTTGGGATCTGACAAATCAACCGCAAGGCCCGTTACCGGGACCTTATAGTTCTGCTCGGCTTCTTCCGCGAAGATTCTGATCGCCTTCTTATCTTTTCCGGTCAATATCAGCGAGTAGCCGAGCCTTCCAAAATACTCGACGTACGCAGGTCCCAATCCGGTCATTGCCCCGGTGATCAATGCGGTTTTCACGCGATTTTCGTTCAACTCCATTTTATTGTCCTCCCTGCGAAATGATGCTCCTCAGAAGATCCAGTAGTGCCCTGCTCTCCTTTTCGCTCAGCGGTTCGATCAGCTTCGCGAAAAACTCCTCCTCCTGTCGTTCGGTTTCCCGAACCGCCCTCTTTCCCCTGTCGGTCAATACCAAGGAAAAGGATCGTAAATCATCGGGGTAAATCTTTCTTTGGATAAAGCCCTTTTGCTCCAATCGGGCAATCAATCCGGTCACCGTGCTCTTGGGTAATTGAAGCGACTTCACGATGTCTCCGACGATCGTCTTCGTGCCCCGACCGATGATTCGGACGATCGCGATCTCGGTGTCGGACAGGATCTGCGTTTCTTTCTTGGGAACACGGTCATAGAGCGACCGATAACGGTTCATTACTCCGTTCCAGAGTGAGGATAGCTCCCGAATTCTTTCCCGCTCTTCCTTCATCCGCTCCGAAATCCTTACCGCTCTTGGCTGACGGTCTTATTTAGTACGTTACTCGTATTGTACGAATATCGTACTATTATGTCAAGCATTTCTGTTTAAATGCACAAAAAAACCGGGGTTCCCCGGTTTTCATGTGCGTGTTTCTCCACTCGCCAGAGCCGGCGAATCGCTTTGGTATGATTTCGATCACTTCTTAAGTATCGAAAACGATTTGTATTTTGATCTTAGATTACTCGTCCTGTGATCTCTCCAGGAGTTTACGATAGGTCGCGTCGATGCCGATCGCACCCAGAGGCGCCGTGATGAGGATCGAGAGGACGGCAATGCTTAAGATGATGTTTCCGGAGGCCAGCCCCATACTTAAAGGGATCGCGCCGACGGCCGCCTGGACGGTCGCTTTCGGAAGATAAGCGATCACGCAAAAGAGTTTCTCCTTATTGTTGAGACCGGACCGTATGAGGCTGACCCATGTCCCTATGGTGCGTATGAGGAATGCGCCGAGGATCAAGAGGACAGCCGCAAGTCCGGCTTTCAACACATAGCGAATGTCGACGGCCGTGCCCAGAAGGACAAAGAGGATGAGCTCTGCCGCGACCCAGATTTTCGAAAACTTACCCGATATCCTCCGGGCGACTTTTTCGCGTGTCTTCAGGATCGTCCCGCCGAGTGCCATCGCCGCAAGAAGACCCGAAAAGGGAACAAAGCCGGCAATCAACGGCTCCAGGCCGACCGTCAACATCGCGGTGCCCAGGATCAGGAGGACTTTCACGGTATCGCGCATGTGGATCGTTTTAAAGACGAACGTTAACAACAAACCCAAAAGGATACCCACGGCCACGCCCAAAATAATGGAGACCGGGACCGCAAGAAGTGCGGACGCCTGAAAACTGCCGCCTTTCGCGACCCCGATAAACGCCGTGAACAGTACGATCGCGTAAATGTCGTCTGCGGAAGCACCGGCCATCACGAGCTGGGGAACGCTGTTTTTGCGCCCGTAGCCCTCCTCGGTCAAGGTGATCATTTTCGGAACGATGACGGCAGGAGAAACCGCGGCGAGCATCGCGCCGATCACGGCGGCCTCCGCAACCGACACCCCCAGAAGCGGAGGTCCGAGCAAAATCGCGCCGATGATCTCAAAAGTCGCCGGGATAAAACACATCAGGATCGCCGGCCGGCCGACCTTCTTCAAATCCCGGATGTCCAGCGTCAAACCCGCCCGGACCAGGATGACGATCAGCGCGATCTCACGGAGCTCGTCCGAAATGCCGAGAATGGAACCGGAGATCAGATTTAAAACGTGTGGCCCCAGTAATATCCCCGCGATCAGCATCCCTAAAAGGCTCGGGATATGAAGTTTTTTAAAAATGCCGCCGAGAGCAAATCCGACGATGATGATCAGCGCGATACTTAAGAGCATGCCGTCCTCCAATTTGTTTATAAATCAGGTCGGTCCCGCGGCACAAAAAAAGCCGCGAAATCCATGAACAACGTTCACAGAAGTCATCAGCTTAAAAAGCGGTTCGGCGTTTCCGCCGGGGAGTACTTCATTCCCCTATTTGATACCCGATCATGTTATCGTTGCTCCAACTTCATGTCAAGCGAATTCACCATCGCTTAACCGAAGAAGGGAGATAATCCGAAAGAATCAATTTCCAATATTTCCGGCTTCGCGAGGACGCGGCCCGATTCGATTCTTCATACAGCATGAGAAGATTAACCGGATGCTTCAATAGCTCAAGCGATAATTGTTCGGAATTCATCAAACAGTTAAAACGGCTCCTATCTACGTTGCCCGCTCGTTGAAGAGTGTTTGCGCACGGTTTTTAATGATATCAGTCACTTCTTTGGCTGTTTTCATATCATTAAAGTAGGATGCCGCCTCCTCCAGTACAATCTTAATAAAATCCTCATCCGGGTCTTTGATTGAATTAACGGCAAACACGAGTTCTTCAAAGACAGGAACTCCAATATCTCGTAAGAACTCTTTGTATGCTTTTTCTTCTTCGGGGTCCGAGTTGCTCTCCCATGGAGAGGGTCTAATAAGTTCGGGATAATCCTCCGGTGTTAGTACAAACTGGGCAAATAACTCAATGGAAGCTATGCGAACCG
>JAFGGR010000115.1 GCA_016930475.1 Clostridiales bacterium
AGCGTCATTCTTCTTGCGGAAGAAATCACAGAAGGCAGTGATACGCCTTATTCAAAGGCCTTGGCAATTGAAAAATGGCTGACAGACAACTGCGAATATACCCTAACTCCCGGAAATCCGCCCGATAATGTCGATTTTGTCGCTCATTTTCTTGAAACCCGCAAAGGTTACTGCACCTATTACGCCAGCGCCATGACGGTAATGGCACGCTCTTTGGGTGTTCCGGCCCGTTATGTCAACGGTTTTCTTCTCAAACGCAGCCCTTTTATTACGGTCAGAAATAATTACATCTCAACGCACGCAAACGCTCACGCATGGACCGAGATATACCTGAAAGGAATCGGTTGGATCGCTTTCGACCCATTAGTTTCGGATTCGAGCGAAATCGGCTTTGTCGTAGAACCCGAAAGTAATGGTTCCAATGGCGGCATCATAACACCGACTCCGATCCCGTCAACGACACCGTCCGATAACGACATGACTTCAAATAGCGGCCACCTGGGTTCGAATTCGTTCTTGATCTCGGGCTTGACCATCGCGCTAACCGTTCTGTTTCTGATCTATGTGATCATTCGCGCGATTCTGCTATTTCTTCGACCGGAGGCTCTCAGAAAGTATCTTACGTCCCGGAATCCGGATCTTTCTTCTCGTGTTGAGTCTTGCTACCTGCGCATCCTTAAACAATATGCCTATCTCGGCTATTCGATCCGTCCGGGTGAGACCGTCTCATCTTTTCTTGAACGCATTGATGCTGTCTGGTTTGAAGATCCTTTCCGCGATATTTTCGATCCTGTCATTCGACTTCGCTTCGCTCTGTTGGAGCCGACTGAAGATGATTTGATTCATATGACTGCGTACTCGTCCCGTCTCGAACGGCGTCTTATACGAGCCCGCAGCCCCCTGAGATACTTTTTCCGTCGCCTACTCTTCGGTTCCATATAGACATTCGTCAAATTTTTGCTACAATTAGAGTGGAATCATTGTTTCACTTATTGGGGTAATACTATGATTAAACCATCAGCAAAGAGCGGAACGGCTGCAGGAATGCGGGACAACTTTAAGAAGGCAACGGTAGAGATGCTGATTCTGCATCTTTTATCGTCCAAACCGATGTACGTATACGAGATGATTCAGGCGTTTGAGTCCCGCAGTTCGGGTCTTTATCGCGTGACTACTCTATATCCGGCGATTTATCGGTTGTTGAAATTCGGATACATTCGGGAGCATGGAAAGAAGGTCTCTGAGGATAATCGACTGAGACGATTCTACGCGATCACCGAGCAGGGTAAAATGTATCTGGAAAGCCTTCGCGCGGACTTTTACAGTCTCAGCGAAGGAGTCCGGCTCATTCTCGAAGGCTGACCCGATCAGGGGATCCTCTTTCGCACCTCATCGATCATTTCTTGCTTATCGATTACGATATCGTGCCGTATCGGTCTGTCCGCGAGTCCGTCCAGAGCAGGCGGAACGACAAGCCCGCTCTCATCGCCGAGTTCTTGGATCAAGACCTCCTGCGATCTTCCTTTGCTGTACCCGTTCCCCAAAAGCGAATCCATGACTGCCTCGACAAATTTATAAGGACTTGCCGTTGACACGAAAACGGTCTTAGTCTGATCCCCGGACCGCTGGTAATACCTCCCGTAAACATTAAATCCGACTGCGGTATGCGTATCGATGACGTGGTCGCAACGGTCGTAAGTGTCGCGGATCGATTTAGTGATTCCGGCCTCGTCCGCAAATCCGCCGACAAACGCAGTCTGGAGTGCACGTAGCGTTACGGGGTCCACTGCGTATTTGCCTTCTTCCGACAGGCTCTTCATCCATTGATTCACCCGGTCGCTGTCCTTTTCGCTAATCTCGAAAAGCAGGCGCTCTAAATTGGACGAGATCAGAATGTCCATCGACGGAGAATTCGTCTTGTAGAATTCGCGTTGACGGTCATATGTACCCGTCCGAAAGAAGTCCGAGAGTACCTTGTTCCGGTTTGATGCGCATACCAGTTTATGGATCGGTATGCCCATCTTTTTCGCATACCACGCCGCCAGTATGTTTCCGAAGTTTCCGGTAGGAACGACGACATTGATCTTCTCGCCCTCCTCTAATTTTTCGCTACTGAGTAACGAAACGTACGCGTATACATAATAAGCGATTTGCGGGACCAGTCGTCCCCAATTGATCGAATTGGCGGAGGACAGCATCACTCCGCGCGAATCCAGTTCGGCGCGCAGTTCCTCGTCCGCGAAAATCTTCTTGACTCCGGTCTGTGTATCGTCAAAGCATCCCCGGACGGCAATGACATGAGTATTATCCCCATCTGTCGTCGCCATTTGTAAGCGCTGCGCTTCGGAAACGCCCTCTGAAGGATAGAAAACGAGTACTTCGGTGCCCGGTACATCCTTAAAGCCTTCAAGTGCCGCTTTGCCGGTATCTCCGGATGTCGCGGTCAGGACCATGATCTTGCGGTCTTCACCGGTCATACGAACGGCTGAAGTCATCAGATACGGCAGAAGCTGTAGCGCGACGTCCTTAAACGCACTCGTCGGACCGTGCCACAACTCCAAGATGAATTCTCTCGAATTGTATTTGTTCAGTTGAACCACCGGGATGGGCGGCTCGCCGAAGTTCTCTTCCGAATATGCGATTTCACAGTACTCACGAAGCTCGGCATACTTGAAGTCCGTCAAGTAACGGGACAAAACCTCGGTCGCGACCAGTGGATAGGGCAGGTCTTTCAACTGCATGATATCGTCGCGAGTCAGAAGCGGAATGCTCTCGGGAACGAAGAGCCCTCCGTCCGGAGCAATGCCTGCTTTGATCACCTCCGCCGATGAAAACTTCCCGGGATATCCTCTGGTGCTGATGTACTTCATGTCTTCCTCCGTTAGTATTATATCGTTGACCGAATCAGGACGTTTGGTCTTCGGCAGTCGTTTCGGCCGGGCTAAATTCCGACTCGTAGAGCCGGAGGATTTCTGAAATTTCGGGATCCGCGCTCTTCTCGTACAGCGCACCCGTCAAATATTCTAATTTTTCGTTTGCATTATCTCGCTCTTTCACCCGGTCGATCTCCGGAAGGATCCAAAGCGTCGTTAAGAAATAGAGCCCGGTCAAAAGCAGTATCGCGCCGAGAATGATGAGTGTTATACGCAGTTTCTCGGCTGGAGTCTTGGGAATGGATACATCGATTTCATCATCCGGCAATTCACCGTTCGATGAAGTCGACTGCATGAGGATCTCTCTTCTTTCACGGTCCGTAGCCATCTTGGTCCGGTTCGGGTGTCGCGAGGCTTTCATCAGGATCGGCGCTTGCATATGCGTGCGCGGACGTATTTGATTTTCCTCTTGGACTAATGGATTCGACTTCGGGATCACGGAGGAGATCAGTGCTTTGGCAGGGTTATTGTCCTCCGGCGTCTGCGCTTTAGCGGAGCGTTCAACACCGGCATCCCGACTGCAAACCTGTGCCAGATACGTTAATTCCTCGGATCGCAGACCTACTTCCAACGCATGCTGAAAACTTGCGGACGCGCGATTCATCTTACCGTCGATCGCAAGACAAATTCCATATAATAAAGCCGCTTCGCCCCAATCCGGGAAACGAGTCAATAATTTTCGAAGAGCGATCGCGGAGATATCCGCGCTATCGGATCCCGCCATAGAGAGAGCCCTGTTATACTGCTTCAAAACCGCCTCTTGGTCTTCACCCGACATACTGAAGCGAAGCAGGTCCCGATTTTCAATCGGCGGAATCGATTTGGCGGCTTCAGACCAGTCCATTCAATCCTTCTCCTCTCGGTCCATCTGAAAAACGGCACGTACCTGTCCGATCAAATACAGGGATCCGACGCATAGGATCGGAGCTCCGTCGCTTTGAGAGCGGATGAACGCATCCCTGCACGTCGCTTCCGCGTCCTCGGACGCATGGATATTGTCCTGAATATTATACATACTCGGCATTCGGTTGTAAAACGAGGAATTCTCTTCGATCTCCTTATTGAAGGTATCGGCAAGTGCCTGCGCCGATAAACTCCGTTTCTGATCGACGGTAACGCAAATCACTTCACACAAGGAAAAAGAAACGGTGCGCATCAGGACACGAACGATCTCCGGGTAATTCTTGTCCCTCATGACGCCGATGATCAACCGTGGCGGAGTTTCGCAAAACTTTGCGCCGTACGATTCATTCAACGCCTCGCAAAACGCCTCCATACCTTGCGGATTATGCGCGCCGTCTAGGATCACGATCGGGTCAATGCACATCAATTCGTTTCTGCCCTTCCACACCGCTTGGGAAAGACCGTGTTGAAGCGCCTCCTCGGACACAGACGAATAAACGGCACGTGCGGCCAGCGTGGCATTCAGGGCTTGGTGACGGCCGATAAAGCCGATAAACTGAGGGTCTTTCAGAAATTTCAGTTGAAGATATTGTCCTCCTTCAACGGGAGTGCGAAGAAGTATGTCGCCGGATGAAACGACAGTAAGCGGTGATCGGAGTTCCGTGCAAATCCGCGACATGACGCCTCCGACCGTACGGGCATCGTGTTCGGAAAGAAGGGCCTCATCCGGAGAAAGCAGGAATACGGGACGACCCGGCTTGATAATGCCCGCCTTCTCCCCCGCGATCTGTCCGATGGTCTCTCCGAGACAATCCGTATGATCATACCCGATGGCGGTGATCACCGAGCAAATCGGATCTTCGATAATGTTGGTCGAATCCAGTCTCCCGCCGAGCCCGGTCTCTAAAACGACGCAATCACACTGCTGTTCGCAGAAATAAACAAAAGCGGCCGCCGTCACAAGCTCAAACTCGGTCGGGTGCTCCTGCCCCTCGAAAAGCATTCGGCGGACTGCTTCCGTGATACGACCGCCGATCTCCTCGAGCGCTTCCGACGGGATCTCCCCGTACGCGTCGTTGTCGTGGTATATTGATAAGCCTTCTTTCCCGTCCAGTATCCGGATCCGCTCGGAAAAACGCTCCAGGTATGGCGATGTATAGACCCCGACCTTCCGACCGCTTGCGGCAAGTGCCGCGGCGATGAAAGTAACGACCGAGCCCTTGCCGTTGGTCCCGGCAACATGAATACAGGAAAGCTCTTTGTGCTGATCTCCGAGTATCCCCATCAACGAACGCATCCGCTCCAGCCCGAGTCGGATCCCAAATCGGTTTGCCGATAGGAAAATCTCCGGAACCGTCTTATCGTTCATCGGCACCGTCCTTACCGAATGATTCCGGCGGTTCGCTCTCCAAATTTTCCGGTAGGGCCTTCTTTTTTCTGAAGACGAACCACTTGCTGAAGAAATAATTAGCGGGAACCACGGCAAGAAAGGAGTTGACCATTTTGATCACGAATTCCCAGTTGAATTGGATCATTTTCAAATCGATAGATATTGACTTCGTGGGGATCCCCGTCGCCTTTTCAAACACAAACAGCATCAGAAAAAAAAGAAGGGTCTCGAAAAGAACGAGCGACGCGATGCGTGCCGAGAAGAAATGAAACATTTCCTTGAAAAAGGGACCTTTTGATTTAAATACCCAGGCGCGGTTTGTGAGAAACGCGAATGTGACCGCCGCGATCCACGAAACCGTGTTCGTTATGATAAGAAAAAGTTTGAAGGGGTCGCTTTTCCCTTCGAAAATGGCTTGAAAAAGCCTGAAAACTACGGCAAAGACCAAAGTTGTCAATCCGCCGAAAAGCAGGTACATGAACACTTCGCGTTGCTTCATTCTTTTCGGAGAAAGCGACTCATCGCCGCGTATGAATTCCTTCAAAGACATTCTATACTCTCCTCACCTTTGGTGTGCGTGGCCTGCGCTTCCGCACCTGAAAAATGACCAGGGCCAACATCGCGGCTTCGGCGACGGACAGAACCAAGAAAATAATGAACAAGGTAAGGAAGAGCGGCGAATCCGACTTCTTGACCGCGCAATAGGGATACACATCGTTGTTCTTGGCATCTACGGTATAGAAACGGGATTTCCCGGAATCGTCTTGCATGTAGAAGATTTTGACCCGACCGTCCTCTGAAACATATCCCTGAACGGATTGACCCCGGAAAGAGATCACAGCGGGCGAAAAACCTTCGGGCAAAGGAACTCCGGCCGGAAGAGGAACAACGGTCAATAATTGAGAAAGACGAAAAAATACATTCTGAGCGTCGAATGCAAGGACCGTATTGGATGCCGGTGAATATACGTGCAGACCGGGTTCTCCCGAAGGCCCTGAAAGATACAGCAAGACATCCTTCATACCGTCCATTCGAAAAGCCGGAACGATCCGGTTCTCCAACAGGATCTCGCTCTGATAGAAATCCGGGGGGATCGAAAGAGTATCAGAGAAATCCTCAAATTTATAAGTGACACCGAACGAATCGGTCACCGTAGCTCCCGGGGGCACAAAACTTTTCTCCCGAGTCACCACAACGGTGTATTCCAAGGTGGTTTTCAAATCCTGCGCCAAAACGCTGACCTTAAGTATGTTATCCCCGACCGCCAGTCCCGTTTGGCCGGTTACGAATACCTGAGACGATCTGCTTCCCGGAACAAAGTCGACGACCAAATCTGTTACCGACCGGGGCACCGAAGCGTTATATTTGAAAATACCCGGTGAAAAGTCCGGAGCTAATGTCGTCCCTTCAATTTCAAGCGAAGACAGTGACGCATCAGATGAGACCAAAATATTAACGGGGACCGAGGCAGGCGATCCCGTGTGAACGGTAACCGATTCGAACGCGCTGTTTCGGAAGCCGGCTGCGTTGCTGATCCAGAATCGAAGTTCGCTCTTTGAGGATTCCAACACCTCAAAGTAGATACGAAACAAGACCGTTAGCTCATTACGATTCATGGATGGGTCCGCCGGCGGACTGATCGGGTTCCCGTCCAAATCTACTGTCGGCGCGGTCTGGTTCGCCAGTATTTGAGCCTCGACCGTCTCATCAATGCCGCTGACCGCGATCACGCCCGTGCTTGATGAATGCTCAATAACAAAGGTGGATGGGAGATCCGGGCCTCGTTCCAGACCGGCAAAGGAGACGCCGGAGGAATCAAACTGAATCTCGATCGGGCCGAGTCGGGTCAGATTGGGAAACATGTCTACCGTCACATCGACCGTTACTGTCGCACCCGGATCGATCGGAGTCGAGTCGGCTCGGAGCTGGACCGTAACCGCCGATGCGGCGGAAACGCGGGAGATATATAGCGTCGACACGACCGCAACGATCAAGACCAGTGCGGCGAATGAAATGAGTGTCTTATCCTTATGTCTTATCATTCTCCTCAAGCCTTTCCGTCGATTTCATGATGCTTATGACAAGAGTTATTATACACGTTCACCCTTCTTCAATAAACGGTTACGGTATTCCACCGAAATAGTCCGGCATGTTTTCGTAAATCGGGATAATGAAAAGGAACGGCGAGCTTAACATGTCCTGCGACAGATATGTGGAAAAATATCTCGAGCTCTCGGAAAAGGCCATCGAAATATTCTGCGCGTACTGATGCTTAAAGAGGCCGTCTTCGTTATCGATCACATCAAATTTCTGAAAGTAAAGCGTATCCTGTCCGATATCCACATAACTGGAAGCGATCCACAATGCACCGCCCTTGATGGCCAACTCGGGAGATGTCCATGGCAGAAGAAGCGCGAGTTCCTCCTCCGTCAGTTCCCGCTCGTCCGGTTTGCGGCCCCACTGCGCGTAACGCGCTCCGTTGATGAGTGCTCCATCCTGAACCTCGGGATTCGGAGTGGATCCGATATTATAATAATTGAAGTATCCCTCATACCCTTCCAAGGTTCCGCTCGCAAGCTTCGAATGGCCGTTCCTGCCCATTTCCTGAATAATTCGACTGGCGAGAAAATAAGGGGAAATACCGGCCTCCCTGCCGGCGTTGAAAAGGATATCCGGGTAATCCGGGTCCTTGGAATCAAGGAAGGAATCGCGTACCATATCCGAAAGACCTTCCGCAGTGTGGACCGTGTTGTCGAAGGAAAGTTTTTCGAACTGAAAAACGGTGACGGGAGTTAAAAAATTGCGCGGATCAAGGAAGTATTCGACCACCTGACGCTTTGCAGCCTTCCAGGCCGCTCCGTCATAGACGATGCTGTCGGACTTCACCCACTGAGGGTGAGAGTATGCGTCTGCCAAGCTGGTGCCCTTATTGTCCTGATTGGATATGAGATCCTCCCAATCAATCCCGGTCTTGTAAGGCTCAAATCGGTATTCCGGAAAAAGACTGTGCATCAGCCACAGGCCGTTACGGTATCCTTCCGGAAAATGGTTCAGGACCGTTTCACTGAAGTCGTCCGAATCCTCGCGATTCAGCACGAAGATCCGGTATTCGGTCTGCGTTCCGTCAAAGGAAGAGACCTTAACTGAAATGACATTCTCCCCTTCAAGCAAACGGATCGGCTCGTTATTGCCCTGCGGGAACAAATCCGTGACCTGACTTTCGTTACTCATTGAGATCTTGGCCGCGTAACCTTCCGCGGGAAGACAATCCAAAGAAATCTCGGACATCTCGTCCGCGGACACATACGCGTAGTCGCGGGTCTGATGATCAAAATCCGGATAGATCCGAAAGGTCTGACCGGCGTCCCCGGAACGGACCTTCATGGATGTCAGTATGCCGTTCAGCGGCAAAAAATCAAGATCAGCGCGTGCGAATGCGGATCGGTTGCCGTTTTCATCGGAACAAAGGATCGGCGTGGCCTCGTCCTCCGGAGAAACCGGATGGTAAGGGACCGGAGTCGGGACCGCGTCCATTTCATCAATGACGGCGAGAACCCGTCCGTCGTTATGGATCGCGACATTTCGGGAGACTACGACGGTGTAATTGAGATCGATCAGCGAAACTTGCGCATCCGGACTCCGCTCCACACGCACATAGAAAACATTGAAGCTCTCATCCTGCCCGGCGAGCGCCAGTTCTCCGATCAATTTCGCCTGCCGGGTCCCGCGAAGGATCTCATGAGGAAAATCATGCAGATCATTACTGCCGATCTCTTCTCCGTACAAATTATACAGTGTGACACGGATATCCCCCGTCGGATTGATGAAGTTGATGAACGCATCCCGATCTATCGCGTCCAATGTATACCAAGAGAGATTTTCGCGCTCGGCGACCTTTCCCGACAACACGCCGTCATTCGTGATCACGGTAAAGTTCGGAACGATCACTTGTCCGCCGGTGATGATTTTGCCCCTGCCGTCCGAAGTGCGCAAAAGTACTTTCACATTATGGAGCCCGGGGTCTTCGCGACGGGCATCCCAGGTCATCGAGAAGCTCTGCCCGCCCTCGGGGACCTGAATCAGGCTCAGGTTTCCGGGGCGGAGGGTATCGTCAACGAAAAAGTCCGTCCGCGCTTCGTTGCCGTCGATATCGATCGTTCCGGATATTTTTCGAAGCCCGAACACATAACCCACCTCGTCCTGAAGAGGGTTTTCGGCGTTAAAAGAAATCAGTTGTGTCCCCTTTTCGGCGGAGAATCCCTGAGATGGAGCATAACGGCGGTTCATGTCCGAAAAAACCTTCTCGATGACGTAATTTCTTGATCGCCCCTCCAACAATTGGAGGATCTCGTCGGAGCGTTCCACGGTACCATACGCTATGTACGCCAAATCCCGCGAAAATGTCTCATCATTGCGGTCCTTAAGAAGATATGACGAGCCGGTCAAACCGATCCGAACATAGTCGGAAAGATTCAATTGTCTGGCAGCGATTTCTCGAGCCCATATTGCTTGAGAATCCGAGGTATTGATCATATCACCGGTACGATTGATGATCTCCTCCTCTTCCACGGAAATTCCTTCTCTGGAAGCGGGCGAAAAGAGGACTGCGCCGATAGCGATCATCGCAATGAGTCCGACAGCAAGCGAGGAAATCGCGATAATGATATAACTCTTCTTCATCAGACTGTTCTCCGTCTCTGGTCTTCATTCACTGATTTGGTCCAGGGTCATTCCGTACGCCGGAATGAAATGATCCATGAAATAATCGGCTTCCGGAAGCCCGAGTTTCTTGATGGATTCCAATATGGACAGTTTGGCCGAAAGAAATTCGGTATTACCGGACTTTTCTTCGGATATACACTTAATATAAGCGCAGATACGATCCGCCGCCTTTACGAGCCGGCTCGCCTCCGCCTCTTTCGGATTTGACAGATCGGGGCAGAAGAGACGTCTGTACTCGTCTCTCATCATTTCCGGCAGAAGGCAAATTAACTGTTCGGCCGCCTGATCCTCGAGTTTCTTGTACGCCGTCATGATTTCCGGATTCCGATACTTGATCGGGGTCGGAAGATCTCCGGTCACGATTTCCGACGCGTCGTGAAAAAGCGCGATCCCGATGACCAGAAGCGTGTCTGTTTCGGGGAATTGGCCCCGGAAAACCGTGTTGCGGATGGTCGCCAACGCGTGGGCCACCATCGCGACATCCATGGAGTGTTCCTTGATATTCTCCATTCGGTTATTTCGCATCAAGCCCCATCGGTTGATGTACTGCATACGATCCAACATGGCGAAAAAAGGGTACGGCGGGGTTTTTTCGGTACATCCCGGATCCGGGAATTCTTGCTCGCTCATATATACCTCACAACCAATAGATTTGTTCAAAGCATCGCGTCGCAAACGAATCTGTCATTCCGGCGATGTAATCAGTCACGATCTGTACGGGATCCGCCGATTCTTCCGGGTATCCGCGGGCATATTCGGCCAGTGCTGAGAAAACCGGGTTGCCCGACTTTTCGGAACGCTCCGGATCGAGCATCGCAGACAACAACGCATCGAAAAGAGCTTCGACTGTGTTTTTTACGGTTTGCTCGTATCTCATGATCTTCTCGGAGCTGTAGATCCTTCGCACGTTCTCGCGCAGAAGCATTTCCATCGCTTCCCCGGCGTCCTCGGACAATCTGATCTCATCCCGGTTCAGGCTGTTATGGACGATATCCGCAACCAGAGTATTGATGATCCGCGCGTTGGAGTTACCGAGTCTCGATGTGATCGCGGGTGGAATATCCTCAAATTCGAGGATTCCGGCGCGAGCCGCGTCCTCAATGTCTCTGCCGACATAGGCGATCTTATCCGCGATGCGGACCACACAGCCCTCAAGCGTGGCGGGCTTTCTGATCCCCGCAGCATCACTTTCCAAAATACTCTCGGTCGTCTTTTCACGATCCGGAGATATATGATACTCACCGTATGTTTCGCCGCAATGAGATACGATACCGTCCCGTACTTCGAAAGTGAGATTCAACCCTCCCTTTCGCCCCGCATTTCTGCCCGCAAGGACATCCGCGACGCGAAGACTGTGCGACTCATGGCTGAAGGAGCAATCCTGTCGATGCTTCTTGATGCACTCGTCCAGGATCCGTTCTCCGGAATGGCCGAAAGGAGCATGTCCGATATCATGACCCAGTGCAATCGCCTGGACCAGATCCAGATTCAAATTCAATGCGCGCGCAATAGTGGTCGCGATGTAGTTCACATAGATCACATGCTCGATGCGCGAGCAAATATGATCGTTCTGGGGATTGAAAAAAACCTGGGTCTTATGACGAAGTCTTCTGAAAGCCTGCGAATAAATGATCCTTCCCGTATCGCGCTCGAAAGGCGATCGAATCATACAGGGCTCTTCGGGCTCTGCCCGTCCGCGGCTGAATTGACTCCTGAACGCATACGGAGAAAGGCCGGCCTCCCGTTCGTTCCGAAGCATCGTCAGAAATTCGCGATCGCGAGGATTATCGACCGAATCCGGGCGAGCCGGATCTGGCGGTACCGACTTCGCGTATTGACGGATCAAAAGATTATCATCATCGTCAAAAGGCATCCTGCACCTCCGCTTGCTCCTCTGATTATATCATTTGTTGGCATCGCGCAAACCCATTGATCAAGCCTTCTTAAGTTTTGCCTGTCGAAGGAGCATGTTTTTTGAAGCTCCGTTCTCGAAAAGGATACAGATCAATGCGTCTCCCGCAACCTTCTCGATGGTTTGGATCGTGCCTTCGCCAAAACGCGGATGATTGACTCTCATGCCTTTGCTGATCTCTTCCGGGCGGAGAAACTCGCCGGTCGCGCTTTCATTCTTCGGCGGAACTGCGGCCCGTCCGAAACCATATGCCGAACCGAAGGATGAAGCGCCCGAAGAGTATGTAAAAGAACCGCCGGGAGCGGGCGAGCCTTCCGCCCTCGCTTTTTCGCGTCCCTGACGCGAAAATCCGTAACCGTCCGAGTCCGCATCGAAAGATCGGGTCTCTGTGCCGATTTGCTCCAGGTATTTCGAATCGATCTCTTTAATGAAGCGGGAGGGCATCAGCTCCTGGGTCTGTCCGAACAGCATCCGACTTCTAGCGGTAAGCAAAAAGATTTTTCGCTTGGCACGCGTGATCGCCACGTACATCAACCGGCGCTCCTCTTCTATACTATCCTCGCTGTCCATCGAGCGGATGCCCGGAAAGATGCCCTCCTCAACACCGATCAGGAAGACCGCACCGAACTCAAGGCCCTTGGCGCTATGAATGGTCAAGAGGCGAATATAATCCTCGGATGGATCGTCATCGTCGCCTTCCGAATAGAGCGCGGCGTTTTCAAGGTAAGCCTGAAGCAAGCCCGTCAGATTGTTCTCGAAAGTCGGGTCGCTAACGGAGAGGCCGTCCTCCCCGATGATCGCCTCAGCATCCGCAACATAATCAATGTCTGAGGGATTCTTCCTTCTGGCCTCGAACTCGACCGCTTCGGAAAGCAATTCCTTCAAGTTTTCCAATCGGTCGACGGTCTCTTCCTTCCGGTCACGTTGATCCAGGATCTCCTGAACCAGCCCGGATTGGTCCTGAACATACTCGATGAATTCCGAAAAACTCATGGTGTTTTCGGCGAGCTTTTCGCGAAAGTTCTTGATTAAATCCGCGAAAAGCATCAGCTTACCCGCGGAACGTACCAGGTCCGGGTACGAGTCGGCATGCGCGGAGACGCTCAGACAATCGGTACCGTTCTCCAGCGCGATCGTACGGACCCGATCGACGGTCACATCGCCGATCCCGCGGCGCGGCACATTTACGATACGAATGAAAGCATACTCGTCGGAAGAAGACAGGATCAGGCGCAGATAGGCCATCACGTCCCGGATCTCCTTCCTTTCATAGAAGCGCTGTCCGCCCAAAACCCGGTACGGGATCCTCTGCTCCCGAAGTGCGGACTCGACCGTTCGGGAAAGGGCGTTCATACGGTACAGGACGGCAATATCCCCATACCTAAACTTACCGCTCGCGACCAATTTTCGAGCTTGCTCCGCGACGAAATACGCCTCGGATCCATGATGGTCCGCACGAAAATGGACCGGTAGGTCACCGCCGCCGATCTCGGTCTTCAAGGCCTTGATCTTCCTCTTGCTATTGTGCGAGATCACGCTGTTGGCGGCTTGCAGAATGGCGTCCGTCGAGCGGTAATTACGTTCGAGCTTAACGGTCCTGGTCTTCTTGAAGTCCTTTTCGAAATCGAGGATATTGCGGATATTCGCTCCTCGAAAAGAATAGATCGACTGATCGTCGTCCCCGACGACACAGAGGTTCCCGTACTTACTTGCGAGCATCTGGACCATCCGATACTGAGCGAAATTGGTGTCCTGGTACTCGTCGACCAGGATATAGCGAAACTGCTCCCGGTAATATTCGAGCACATCCGGATGATCGGCGAACAGCTCCACGGCATAAAAAAGAATATCATCAAAGTCCATGCTGTTATTGCGAAGAAGCTTCTCGTGGTATCGCGCGTAGACATCGGCAATCTTGCGTTTCCGGTACTCGGCACCGGCTTCCTTCCGGTAATCCTCCACACCGATCATCTCGTTTTTGGCCCGGCTGATTTCCGAAAGCACCGAACGGGGGATGAACACCTTCTCGTTCAGCTCGCATTCCTTGATGCATTCCTTGACGATTTTCATTTGATCGTCGGTATCCAGGATCGAAAACCGGTTCGTAAAGCCGACCAGCTCGGCATGTCGCCTCAATATCCGGGCGAACATCGAATGAAATGTTCCGATCCACATATACGAGGCGGTATCCCCGACCAGCGAAAAGACTCTCTCCTTCATCTCGTTTGCCGCCTTATTGGTAAACGTGATCGCCAGGATCGACGAGGGTCGAACCTTGCGTACGCGGATCAAATAGGCAATGCGATAAGTGATCACACGGGTCTTGCCGGATCCGGCTCCCGCCAGGATCAGCAGGGGTCCCTCATCATGACGGACCGCCGTCTCCTGCTCCGGATTCAGGCCGCCGCAAAGCTCCTGCTCAATGCTTTTCGAGTCGGAAAATTCAGAATGCGTTTGATTATTCAAAGATGTCTCCTTATAAATTTCACGCTGTGATAAGAATGAAGATAATTATAACAATCCCGGCGTGGAGCGACAAGACAAACCGAAGTAAAAGAAAGATTCGACTGATCCGACGCATCGGGAAGTGCTGGATAATATTGTTTCTAGACAGCCGGGAAAGCGGTACGAAAAACGGTTTTTTGCAACGAGAACTGTATTATATTATTTCAGGGTAAAGAAAGTTGCGAAGGATTAACGATAAAACAACAATTGAAGTGACCGAGTTTTAGGCGGTCTAAACCGATAAATAATAATAAAAGAGACCGCCCTCATAAAAGGGGGGCGGTCTCCGTGCGCATCAGACGGAACTTATCATAGAAAGGAAAGAATCAGTAGGTTGGCTCAATCAGACCATAATGACCGTCTTTGCGCTTATACACAACACAGACATTTCCGGTCTCGGCATCGAGGTAAACCAGAAAGCTGTGTCCGAGCATCTCCATTTGCAAAACCGCATCGTCGGGCGACATGGGCACCAATTCAAACGACTTGCGTTTGATGATCTTCTTTTCTTCCTCAAGTACTTCATCAACATCCTCCGGAACGTCTTTCAAATACTCCTTTACGTAAGAATAATCCCGGATCTGTTTCTCGATTCTTGTCTTCTGGCGTCTGATCTGAGACTCCAACTTATCAATGGTACGGTCAACGGCTGTGAGGATCTCTTCGTCTCGAGCCTCCGCTCGAAAAATCCTGTTCTGCAGCTTCAACGTCAGTTCAACTCTCTTCAGCTCCCTTTCCGGAACGACCTTGATATTGAAAATCCCCTCTTCTCCGAAATGCTTCTCGAATTTAGAAAGTTTCGATTCGATTTTCTCCTCAAGTCTCTCTCCGACATGGATTCCGCTTCCCTGTGTAGTGACCTTCATTGAATCACATCCTTCCGGCTATTGTTCTTATGAACGGTCGACAAACTGTTCATGTGTTCATTATATCGAAAGGTTGTGAAATTTCTTGTAACAAACTGCCCGACATCAAAAAACTATTTGTGCTAAAATAAAAAGTGTGTCGGGGGTTTTCCCCCGACACACTTTTTGTTTGAAACAGCGACCCACCGAAATCATTTCGGCGGTATTACTCGGTCTTAGCCGGTTCTGCCTCTGTGGGGCTCTCCGATACCGGCAACTCGACCTGCTTATCTGAGCCTTCCGGAAACTTGTTTCCGCAACCGGCACAGAACGCATGGTCCAGGGGATTCTCCTTCTTACAGTTGGTGCAGATCTTAAGGCCCTTTTCGAAAAGGATCTTGAGCTTATGCGCCTCAATGTCCGTGAACAGTGTGGAAATCGCGTCACACCTGGAATTGATATCCTTGGACACATCCGTGGAAGGGTCTTTGTATTGACCATAATAGAGTCGTCCGATCTCGTCGAAGTATTTCACAATGCCGGCGTTCTTCTCATCGATCGATTTCTGAAGCTGAGAAATTGCCTTCGCTTTGGGGTCAAACAGTGCCATAATCCATTCCTCCTCTTTCCGGTGGAGAGTTCGTACTATGCTTATATTATACATCCTTCGACAAGAAACATAAAGGACACTATTCTTTTACACTGTTAATAAATAAAAAACTTCCCGCAGTCTGCACTGCGGGAAGTCCGTTGTCGTGATAAAAGGGGCTGTGTCGAATTACTTGGCGTCTACCTTGGCCATGTACTCAAGCAAACGAATGACCATGCAGGAATAACCCCACTCATTGTCGTACCAGGATACGACCTTGACAAAGTTCGGGTTCAGGGAGATGCCGGCGTCCGCATCAAAGGTAGATGCGTGAGAGTCGCCGATGAAATCCGAAGAAACCACTTTGTCCTCGGTGTAGGCCAGGATGCCCTTGAACTCGTTCTCGGAAGCGGCCTTCATAACGGCTTTGATCTCGTCATAGGTCGCGCCCTTCTCCAGACGAACGGTCAGGTCGACGACGGAAACGTCGGCGGTCGGAACACGGAAAGCCATACCGGTCAACTTGCCGTTGAGCTCGGGAATGACTTTACCGACGGCCTTGGCGGCACCGGTCGAGGAAGGGATGATGTTGAACGCCGCACCGCGTCCGCCTCTCCAGTCCTTCTTGGAAGGGCCGTCGACGGTCTTCTGGGTAGCGGTGGTCGCGTGAACGGTGGTCATGAGACCCTCGACGATTCCGAACTTGTCATTGAGGATCTTCGCGACGGGAGCCAGGCAGTTGGTCGTGCAGGATGCGTTGGAAACAACCTTCATATCCTTGTTGTACTTCTGCTCGTTGACGCCCACGACAAACATCGGAGTATCGTCCTTAGCGGGAGCGGTGATGATGACCTTCTTGGCTCCGCCCACAAAGTGCGCTTCGCACTTCTCGGTCGTGGTGTAAATGCCGGTCGCCTCGATGATGTAATCGGCTCCGACAGACTTCCAGTCGATATCCTTGGCATCCATGCACGCGAAGACCTTGATCTTCTCGCCTTCAACGGTGATGGAGTCTTCACCGGTCTCGATGGAACCTTTGAACCGCCCGTGTACGGTATCATAACGGAGCATATACCCCATGTAATTCGGATCGATGAACGGGTCGTTAATCGCAACCACTTCGACGTTGGGATTTGCAATGGTCGCGCGGAAAACCAAGCGACCGATACGTCCAAAACCGTTGATTCCTACTTTAATTCCCATGTCTGTTCCTCCTAAAATTTCCCTGAGTTCAGGGTTATTACTTCGTAACGGTGCCTTGCACCATGAAAATTTTACCTTAAATTCGATAGGAATACAACCGAAATCCGGAGAGCTCGAGACAAAAATAGTATGACAAATTTCCCGGTTTCTCTACTTTTTGACGATAGAGGAGCGGATCACAAAAACAAAACCACGCTCAAGAGAGGGTTCGGCTATAATAACCAACGTTTGAAGGCCTCTGCCCGTCGGATTGCGATACCCTGCCCGGCAAATTTATCCTCAAATTCCGTGCGGATATTATCCTCGTTCCAGCGGCTGGCATGCAAATCTTCGGTAACATTCCGGATCCCCAAGCCGGCGATCTCAAACTCCGCCAAAGAAAACTCGAAAAGCAGGCGATCATCGGTTTTGAAATGAATGTCCCCGTCGGGCTTCAACAGGAGTTTATAGGTCTCCAGGTATTCGCGATACGTCAACCGGCGTTTCGGCTTGTTTTTCCTGGACCACGGGTCACAGAAATTGATGTAGATCCGGTCGACCTCGTCGGTCGCGAAATAATTTTTCAGAAGGACGACGTCCGCGCAGAGAAAGAATAAATTGGTCAGGCCTTCTTCGCAAGCGGTCTCGATGGCGGCGAGGATGACGGACTCTTCCTTTTCGAGCGCGATAAAGCAGATCTCGGGGTTTCTTCGGGCGGTCTCGATGGCGAAGCGACCCTTGCCGCAACCGAGCTCAAGGTATAAAGGAGTATTCTCCGGCATGCCGCAGGCCTGTCTCCAGCTCCCGCGATTCATAATCGGCACTTCGAACCAATACGCTGAACACGCGCGCATACGGGCGGATATGTTTTTCTTTTTCCGTAATCTGGTCATTGATTATCTCACATTCGATCAGGATGGATTCGGAATGTTTTCTCTGATTCTTCGCATTGCGAGGAGGATACGGTCATAGCCGTCGTTTTGTTGATAAAGACGGGCCGCGCTCGGTCGAGCTGAGGAACCCGATGTATAAGAGATCAACTCGTAATCGAAATAATGGCGAATCATTTTGGGATCGTTCATCCGACGGGTGATCACATATTGTTGGAGCGGATGATCCGACGCCTTCTCTTCGATCGCCAGGCGGACACACCGTGTGAATTCGTCCGTGTTGATGAAGTCGGCCACGTCGGAAAAGTTCTGCCGTCGCTTTTCGAGCAGTTTGGAAGGAGTCATATTGTCCGGAAAGGATTTGAAGTCTGCCTCTCGGCCGGGGATCCATGTCATAACGTGATACAGCGTGCCATCCTCGCATAAAGCGAAGGAATGAATGAAATCCGGGTCCTGTCTCATCCCGAGAACGATCATCGCGATCCCCGCGAGTCCGGCCATCCCGGAAAAAACTCCGAAAATCATGATCACGAGCCCTTCGTTACCGAGAGAAAAAACATATAGGATCAACGCGCTCAACAGCGAAAAAATAATGGCGACGATCCCGTATTCCCTCAACCTGGGATTGATCATCCATTTTCTCGGCAACCGAAAAACGCGCAACTCCACTTGCTTCTCCTATTCCCCGCTTTATCCGGAAATCAACAATTCGGCGATTGCCACCGTTTCCATCGCGTCCTTGGCGTAGAAATCCGCACCGATCCCGCGCGCGACATCTTCGGTCAAAACCGCGCCGCCGACGATCACCGGACAAATATCCGGAATGGCCTTGAGCGCTTCAATTGTTTTCTTCATGGAGGTGACCGTCGTGGTCATGAGCGCCGATAGTCCGATTAACTTCGGACGATATTGAAGAGCGGCGGAGACCACCTTGTCCGTGGGAACGTCTTTGCCTAAATCGATCACCGTGAATCCGTAGCTCTCGAGGACGACCTTGACGATATTTTTGCCGATATCGTGGATATCCCC
>JAFGGR010000116.1 GCA_016930475.1 Clostridiales bacterium
CCGCGTGACCGAGGAATGCTTCTGGAAGGGCCTGGAACAAGCCAAAGCCGGCAACCGGATTGGGGACATTTCCGCCGCGATTCAGCGCCATGCGGAAGCGCACGGTATGGGAGTCGTGAGGCAATTGGTCGGACACGGGATCGGCGAGCACCTTCATGAAGACCCGGACGTCCCGAATTTCGGGCGGGAGGGTCACGGCCCGAGGATCTTTGAAGGTTTGGTCATTGCCGTCGAGCCGATGATCAACGCGGGAGGCGCCGCGGTACGGATGCTTGAAGATCGTTGGACGATCGCGACGGCAGACGGCAGGAATTCGGCGCACTATGAGAATACGTTTGCGATCACGGGGAACGGACCGGAGATCACGACGCTCATTGACGCTTTGGGAGGCGGCCGTTGATTTCGGACGTGACGAAGGGTATTCCCGTTGTTTATTCGCTTTTGGGGCGAGACAAAGGCCGAAAATATGTTATTGTGTTTGAGGACGAATCCTTTGTATACCTCAGCGACGGGAAAGTAAGGCCGCTGGATCGAACAAAGAAGAAGCGCGGAAAGCACGTGCGGCTCGCCGGAACCATATCCCGCGAGCGCGCTGTTTGGATAGATGACAAGCCGATACGTCCGATCGGGGTTCGAAACGCAGAACTTCGCAAGGCGCTCGTTGCTTGGGACAAAGAAAACTATTTGGAAGGAGAGAAAAATGGCTAAAGAAGACGTAATTGAGGTGGAAGGGATCGTTGAAGATGCCCTGCCGAATGCTATATTTCGGGTGAAACTCGAAAACGGGCACATCGTCACGGCACACATTTCGGGCAGACTTCGCCAGAACTACATCAAGATCCTGACCGGGGATCGGGTGACTTTGGAGCTTTCCCCGTATGACTTGTCACGGGGACGGATCACCTGGCGCGCGAAGTAGTGAGTTTTGCCCAAAAAGGATTTTGAATTGATCTCCTTTTTCGGGAAAAGCCCTTGCAAAGCGCAGTAATTCTGGTATTATATTATAGCGTGCGCCGGATTGGTGTTCGTTGTCCTGCAAGTTTGCGGGAGTGATTTTAAGGAGGATCGAGAGATGAAAGTTAGACCGTCGGTCAAGCCGATGTGTGAAAAATGCAAGGTCATTCGCCGTCACGGAAACGTCATGGTGATTTGCTCTGACCCCAAACACAAGCAGAAACAAGGCTGATCATCGTGTGTTCGCCGGGTCGTTTTCGACAGGCGGCGAAACCTTGATCGCAAGAAACAGGAATATTACATGCACATGTGAAGGCGGCTGCCTCTGCTCATCGGCAGAGGAATCTTCGCACCGCGTGTTATATATATCTCATAAGAAGAACAAGTAATATTTTTCACGGAGGTGCAACAGATGGCACGTATTGCCGGAGTGGATTTACCGAACGAGAAGCGAGTTGAAATCGCGCTTACGTATATTTTCGGTATTGGCAAAACAACTTCTGCACAGATTTTAAGCGAGACTTCCATTGACCCCGATACACGGATGAAGGATTTGTCCGACGATGATTTGGCGAAAATTCGTGAAAAGATCGAATCCAGATTAACGGTCGAGGGAGATCTTCGCAGAGAAGTTTCGATGAACATCAAGCGACTGACAGAGATCGGCTGCTATCGCGGTCGCCGTCACAGAATGGGGCTTCCCGTACACGGCCAGCGCACGAAGACGAACGCCCGTACCCGTAAGGGTCCGAAGCGTAGAGCGGCTGGCGGCAAGAAGAAGTAAGGAGGAGCAACATGGCTAAGGTTACCAAAAAGACAGTCAGCAGACCGAAGAAAAGAGAGCGTAAGAATATTGACCGCGGTAACGCTCATATTCATTCGACGTTCAACAATACGATCATAACGATAACAGACCCTTTGGGTAATGCGATATCTTGGGCATCGGCGGGTGAGATGGGCATGAAGGGATCCCGTAAGGGAACACCTTTCGCGGCTCAGATGGCTGCCGAGGACGCAGCGCGTAAGGCAGTCGATCACGGTATGCGCACCGTTGAGGTTTTCGTTAAAGGACCCGGAGTCGGACGTGAGTCGGCCATTCGCGCGTTACAGACCGCCGGTCTGGACGTCACGATGATCAAGGATGTAACACCGGTTCCGCATAACGGATGTAGACCGCCCAAGAGAAGAAGAGTCTGATTACGGAGGAGTAAATCATGGCCAGATATACAGATGCATCATGCCGCCTGTGCCGGAGAGAAGGCGATAAGCTTTTTCTTAAAGGACAGCGTTGCTATTCCACCAAATGTGCGATCGCTCGCAGAAGTTTTGTTCCGGGACAACACGGACAAGGCAGAAAAAAGGTATCCGAATACGGACTCCAGCTTCGCGAGAAGCAGAAGACCAAGCGTTTTTACGGACTTTTGGAGAAGCAGTTTCGTCTGACTTTTGACAGAGCCGTCCGTATGAAGGGCAAGACGGGTGAGAATCTTCTCCTCCTTCTCGAACTTCGCATGGATAATGTCGTATATCGCATGGGCTTCGCGGCTTCAAGATCGCAAGCGCGACAATTGGTAACACACGGTCACTTCTTGCTGAACGGCAAGAAAGCCGACATCCCTTCCATGACTTTGAAGGCCGGTGATGTGATATCGGTTCATCAGGGATCACGCAAATCTCCTGCATTCGAGAATCTTTCGGGCATGCGCCCCATACCGGCTTGGCTGTCCTTTGATGAAGAGACGCTGACCGGAAAGATCGTTCAGATTCCTTCTCGTGAGGAAGTGGACCTTGAGGTCAAGGAGACCCTGATCGTCGAGTTGTACTCGAAGTAATCGCCCGTGACCCGCAACGAAAGTTGCACAAGGAGGAAACTATGATTGATATTATGAAGCCGGTCATCGATTGTGTGGAAGTGGAAGAGAACAATTCGTACGGGAAGTTTGTCATTGCTCCTCTGGAGCGTGGCTACGGTACGACTCTCGGAAATTCTCTGCGCAGGGTATTGCTTTCATCTCTGACCGGAGCCGCGGTTACCGCGATCCGTGTTGAAGGCGTGTATCATGAGTTTTCCACGATCCCCGGTGTTATCGAGGATATGACGGAAATCATACTGAACGTGAAGGGGATTCGGGCCAAGTTGCATTCGGAAGCCCCCAAGACGGTATACATCAGCACGGATGAGGGCCGCTCCGGAGTAATCACCGCAGGCGATATCGTTCATGACGAAGAAGTCGAAATCATGAATCCGGATCACGTTATTGCAACGCTGAACGGTTCAGGAAGACTCTTTATGGAATTGACGATCAGCAAAGGCCGCGGTTACTCAACAGCGGATCAGAACAAGCCGACGACCCAGACGATCGGAGTCATCTCCGTGGACTCTATCTTCACTCCGGTCCGCAAGGCGAACTATACGGTCGAGAATACTCGTGTCGGTGAGCGTACGGACTTTGACAGCCTGACCCTTGAGGTTTGGACTGACGCCACGATCGAGGTCAACGAAGCACTTTCTGCTGCCGCCTCGATCCTTTGCGAGCATCTGGGGTTGTTTATCGCGCTGACCGGCAAGGAGAGTTCTTTAAGCTTCCGCGATGCGGACGAGTCCGCGAACAAGAACACGAAGCATGATGTTTTGATCGAGGATCTGGACTTTTCCGTCCGGACGTATAATTGCCTCAAGAGAGCCGGTATCAATACGATCGGTGATTTGGTGGCGCGTACGGAGGACGAGATGATGAAGGTGAGAAACCTCGGAAAGAAATCTCTCGAAGAGGTCATACTCAAGCTCGAAGACATGGAACTGACACTGGCGTCCAACGACGATTGATTCGTTCAGGCGCAAAGAGACAAATAGGAGGATAAACCCATGCCAGGACACAGAAAACTTGGCCGCGCAGGCGATCAGCGTATGACAATACTCAGAAACCTGACGACGGCGCTGATCATTAACGGCAAGGTGGTCACCACCGTGGCTCGCGCCAAAGAAGTCAGCAAGATCACAGAGCGCCTGATTACGGCGGCGATCCGTGAGAAGGATAATTTTTCATCGAAGGAAGTCTCGTTTTCGAAGGCGAAGTTGGACTCGAAGGGCAAGAAAATGCTCGTTTCCAAGACTTCCAGGAACGGAGCCAAGTACGAAGTGGTCGACCGTGAGGTGAAGACCAAAGTCGTACAGGTCGATTCGTCTTCCCGACTGGCCGCCCGCAGAAACATGGCGATTTGGCTGAGGAAAAGTCACGATTCGGACCGGAATACCGTGAACCCGATCAACATTCTCTTCAGTGATGTTGCTCCGAAGTACACCAACAGAGCCGGCGGTTACACCCGGATCGTTAAGCTTGGGACCAGAAGAGGCGACGCATCCGAGATGGCCCAGATCGAACTGGTGTAATCGAGACGGAATTCTATACGCGTAAATAACGGGTGCAGGTGTGCGTGAGCGTGCCGCACCCTTTGTTTTTTTAGGAGCGACGATGAGTCAGGATATCGATAACCCAATCAAGATACCGGACACGAACGAGGCGGTTCGCGGGGCGGATATTCGCTTTTCGTACACGCGTCAGGATGCAACGCCGGTTCAGGCCCTGACGGGTGTTTCTCTGATGATCCCCAAAGGTGGGTATGTCGTTCTGATCGGAAGAAACGGGTCGGGGAAATCGACTTTGGCCAAGCTGATCAATGTGCTTGAGGTTCCCGACGAGGGGACGCTTGCGGTACTGGGTTTGGATACGATGTCCGAGGAAAATTTCTGGTATATTCGAAGTCATTGCGGCATGGTTTTTCAGAATCCGGACAATCAAATTGTCGGAACATCCGTGGAGGAAGACGTCGCGTTCGGACCCGAGAACCTCGGGATACCGACACCGGAAATACGTCGAAGGGTAGATGACGCGCTGGAATATGTCGGACTTCCGGGCTTAGCGGATCGTATGCCGAGCAGTTTATCCGGCGGGCAGAAACAGAAGCTTGCGATCGCGGGCGTTTTGGCGATGATGCCCCAAGTGTTGATCCTCGATGAGTCCACCGCAATGCTGGACCCGATCAGCCGAAACGAATTTCTGGATCTGGTCGAGCGCCTTCGCCTCGAAAAAGGGATCACGGTCATCCATATCACGCACGATATGTCCGAAGCCTATCGCGCCGGTCATGTATTCGTGCTCGAAAAGGGCCGTATTGTCATGGAGGGCTCACCGAGTGACGTATTTATCCGTCATGAGCAGATGACGAAGCTCGGACTGGACGTTCCGGTATTTGCCGGTGTCGTTCTGGAGCTTTGCCGGCAATTGGGTATTTCGCCTCGAAAAGAATATCTGGAATCACGGGATGCGGCACTCGACTCGGTTCGTTCCATTTTCGGCTCGTTAACAGCGGGTCAAACATCTCTCGTGAAGTCGGAGAAACCGGCCGAACCCAAAATCGAAGCCGACCTTCGCGATATTGTGCTTCAGGTTAAAAATCTCTCTTATTCGTACGAAGAGCGAAGCCCGATGACGCTTATGGATATTTCCTTTTCGGTGAAAAGAGGCGAGGTTTATTCGGTCATCGGCCATAGCGGTTCCGGAAAAACGACCCTGATCTCGCATCTGAACGGTCTTATACGCCCGCAGAAGGGTGAGGTCGAACTTTTGGATCCGAAGAGCGGAACGGTATGGAATACAAGAAAGAATGCCGACGTTAAAGAAATGCGCAGAAGGATCGGACTGCTTTTCCAATATCCGGAGTATCAGCTTTTCGAGGAAACGGTTCGGAAGGATATCCTTTTCGGACCCCTGAAGATGGGGATGGACAAGGAAGCCGCGGAAAAGAGTCTCATGGACGCGATCCGCTTAGTCGGACTGGATGAGAGTTATCTCGACCGATCACCCTTTGAACTGTCCGGCGGACAGAAGCGTCGTGTCGCGTTTGCCGGTGTCATCGCGATGGATCCGGAGATATTGGTTCTTGACGAGCCCGCGGCGGGATTGGACCCGGTCGGGCGCCGTGATGTTTTTCGATATATTCGCGAACTGAAAAATCTCGGAAAGACGATCATTTTAGTTTCACACAATATGGACGAGGCGGCGCGAATATCCGACCGACTATTGGTGCTGTCCGAAGGCCGGGCGATATGCGAGGCCTCTCCGGACGAGTTGTTTTCGAGCCGTGAAAAAGTGATGGATATCGGATTGGATCTTCCGGAGTCTGTTAAGTTTCTTTGGGAACTAGCGCCGGATTTCCCGGGCTTGGACTTGTCGGTCTACGATGTGGAACAGGTGGCGGCCGAATTGATCCGTGCGGCCGGGGGTCTGTCCGCCGTACAGGACAAACATCTCGCGGGCGAAACGGACGCGAAGGGATCGCGCCGGGGGGGCCGGGATGATTAAGGATGTCTCTATCGGAAGATATTATCGCGGCGACTCGATCCTGCACCGTTTGGATCCGAGGATAAAGGTCATCCTGTTTACCGTATACATGGTCGCCGTCTTCATGTTGACGAAGCCAGTCGGAATGCTTCTTTCGTTTATTGTTGTGACCGCGCTCGCTCTTCTCTCGAAAATACCATTGCGCGAGATCATCAAATCCATCCGGCCGATCGTCTTTTTGATGATCTTTATCTTTGTGATCAATGTGCTGACCATTCGGGAAGGACAGACGATCGCCAAATTCTGGATCATCGAGATCACCGACGGCGGGATTTTGCGGGCCGTCCTGATGACACTACGCCTGTTTTTGCTGATCGTGAGCACCAGCATTCTTCTGACGCTCACGACGACGCCGCTCAAGATGGCGGACGCTTTGGAATCGCTTTTCGGGCCGCTTAAGAAGATCCGTGTTCCGGTCCACGAGATGGCCATGATGATGTCCATCGCACTGCGCTTTATTCCGACCTTGGTGGAGGAGACCGACAAGATTATGAAGGCGCAGGCTTCTCGAGGAGCGGAGTATGATACGGGCAATGTTCTGGTTCGCGCCAGAGGATATGTCTCGATCCTGGTTCCCTTATTTGTCAGCTCGTTCAAACGCGCGGAGGATTTGGCTGTTGCGATGGACGCGCGCTGTTACAGAGGCGGCGAGGGCAGAACGAAGCTCCACCCTTTGGAAATGAAACCCTCCGATCTGGTATGGTTTTTCATTCTACTTGCACTGGCCTTCCTACCGCTTCTGACCGAATGGATTTTTGCGCCGAAATAAGATAGAATCATCTTGTCGCAGACGAAACGTTACGGCTTGTATATTCATAAGTGCGACGAATAACGAAAAAGAGGACAACTATGGGATACTTTATCGGAGTCGATCTCGGTGGTACCAATATCAAAGCGGGAGTGGTCAACCCGGAGGGGAAAACAGTTGAGAAACTAAGCATCAAAACAAACGCGGAACGTCCCATGGAGGACATAATTGCCGATATGGGGCAGATCGCCTTGGACGTGACGGCGGCGTGTAATCTGAATATTTCCGATATCTCCGCGATCGGGGTCGGTTCGCCCGGTACTCCGGATAATCGGAGCGGCGTTTTGGTCTATGCCACAAATCTTCCTTTTCGCATGGCTCCGATTCGTTCCGTGATCGGAAAAATGACCGGGCTTCCGGTCTATATCGACAACGACGCAAATTGCGCGGCAATGGCGGAGAGTGTGGTCGGAGCCGCCCAGGGGATTGCGGATTCCGTTACCATTACGCTGGGCACCGGCATCGGTGCGGGGATCATTATCAACCACCGGATCTATTCCGGCTTCAATCAGGCCGGATCGGAGTTCGGGCACACTGTTCTGGTTTCGGGCGGCGTCCTATGCTCCTGCGGAAGAAAGGGATGTTTTGAATCGTACGGATCCGCGACGGGATTGATTCGCATGACCGGCGAAGCGGCCGCACAGGACTCCTCTTCTGTTCTGAATCGCCTCATCAAAGAGAAGAACGGAAAGATCAGTGCCAAGACCGCTTTTGAAGCGATGCGTGAAGGCGATCGGACGGCGACGGATGTAGTTGACCGATATCTTGAATATCTGGCCGACGGCTTAGCGAATGTCGTCAACGCATTCATGCCTGAGGTATTGGTGATCGGCGGCGGCGTTTGTAACGAAGGGGATGCGCTTTTAATTCCTCTTCTCAGTAAGATGGAAGGAAAGACCTTTTTCGGACCCGGCGTAAGGAAAACCGAGGTTCGGTTGGCCAAACTCGGTAACGGTGCAGGCATCGTCGGAGCCGCAATGATGGCGAAGGCTTGTCTTGAAGACGGTTTGTCGGGATGACTGAAATTGCCGAAGATGTGAATCAAATTCTCGCGAGCACCGTGGAGATCTCCGGGAGCACAACGGATACGGCCGGAGATACGACCACCCGGATTGCATTGCTTGTCGAATATGACGGGACAGACTTCGCTGGATTCCAATTGCAAAAAAAAGACCGATCGGTTCAACAGGTTCTGGAGGAATCGATCCGGAAAGTCTACGGAAGCAGCGCGCGCGTCTGCGGCTGCAGCCGGACCGACGCGGGTGTTCATGCACGCGGACATGTCAGCCACGTTGACGTACCCTTTTCCATCCCAAGCGATAAGATCCCGCTCGCGCTGAATGCCAATCTTCCCGAAGACGTTAGCGTATTGCGTGCACGGGTCGTTGCGCCGCGGTTCCACGCACGTTTCGACGCTGTCGGAAAGAGATATACTTACCGGATCTATAACGCGAGGATCCGACCTTGTTTGGATCGACGCAACACCGCGCACGTCCCCGGAAAACTGGACATCGATTCCATGCGTGACGCCGCTTTTCGAATGACCGGAACCAAGGATTTTTCGGCATTCGGAGCCCGGGTCGACGGGGACCGGACGGTCAATCCCATCCGAACGGTCCGCCTTGTCGACGTGACACAAATTCCGGGGTCGGAGATCATGGAGATCACGGTCGAGGGCGCATCCTTTCTGTACAATATGGTTCGAATCATCGCCGGCACGTTGGTATACGTCGGCCAGGGGAAAATCACACCTTCTCAAATCGACGGGCTTTTCGAAAAGAAAGATCGGAGACTTTCAGGAAAGACGATGCCTGCGTCCGGATTGACGCTCGAAAAGGTTTTCTACGAGCCGCCGATATTCTGAAACGCACTTCCGTCTGTCGGGGGACTCCCTGCTGCGCAAGGCGACGATTTATGTTGCATTGCGCTCTGAAAGGTTATACTATTTTCATATGGTGCGATGATTGACGGGACGTAAAGCCCGTCGGTAGGATCGCCTGAAGGGAGGCAAGTATGTTATTCGGAATAGATTCATGGATCGTCTGGACGATTCTGATGGTGATTTTTCTAATTGTCGAAGCAACGACACTTAATATGACCACGGCATGGTTTGCCATAGGTGCTCTGGTTGCTCTGATCTTAAGGATCGTCGGATTGCCGGTATGGCTTCAGGTGATCGCGTTTGCCATCGTTTCGTTGGCTCTTTTGCTGCTGTTTATCTTTATGATCAAACCCAAAATCGGCACTCTTATGAAAAAGTCGGAGGCGACCAACGCCGATCGGGTGATCGGAATCGACGGCATCGTAACCACCGAGATCGATCCGGTCAACGCGACGGGCCTCGTTAAGGTGAAAGGCCAGGTTTGGAGCGCATCGAGCGAGGACGGTCGTAATATCCCGGTGGGAAAGACCGTGGTGGTCACGGAGATCCGCGGTGTCCGGGTCATTGTAAAACCCCATGAAGAAGAACAGGCATAGATCCGTACTCCAGCGCAAATCGTTACAAAACAGAACTGAAGAAAATATCGATCACGGAGGTGTACTATGAACAATTTTGTTGGTATCCCGGTTGCATTAGCCATTGACGGAGGAACGGTCGCGTTCCTGATCCTCGTCATCATTCTCTTGGTCATTCTGATTCGAAATATTCGAATTGTTCCTCAGGCGACGGACTTCATTATCGAACGCTTTGGCGGTTATCACACGACGTGGACGACCGGTATCCATATGAAGATTCCGTTTGTTGACCGCGTCGCCAAGGTGGTTTCGCTGAAAGAGAAAGTTGCGGATTTCATGCCGCAGGCCGTGATTACCAAGGACAACGTCACGATGCAGATCGACACGGTGTTGTTCTATCAGGTGGTTGACCCGAAGCTTTTTACCTACGGCATCGAGAATCCGATCATTGCCATCGAGAATCTTTCGGCCACCACTCTTCGTAATATCATCGGCGATCTGGAGCTGGACGAGTGTCTGACATCCAGAGACCTGATCAATACCAAGATGCGCGTCATTTTGGATGAGGCGACGGATCCCTGGGGCATCAAGGTGAACCGTGTCGAGCTTAAGAACATCCTGCCGCCCCGTGAGATCCAGAACGCCATGGAGAAGCAGATGAAAGCCGAGCGCGAGAAGAGAGAGAGTATCCTTCGTGCCGAAGGTGAGAAGGAAGCCGCGATTCGCGTCGCGGAAGGTCAGAAGACCGCTGCCATCCTTCGTGCGGAAGCCAAAAAGGAGTCCCAGATCCGTGAGGCCGAGGGCGAAGCGCAGGCGATCATGAAGGTCCAGGAAGCCACGGCACGAGGTCTGAAGATGATTAAGGACGTACATGCGGATCAGGGATTGATATCGATCAAGAGTCTGGAAACACTCGCAAAACTTGCGGACGGCAGAGCGACCAAGATCATCATTCCGTCCGAGATCCAAGGACTGGCCGGGTTGGCCGTATCACTCAAAGAAATGGTGAAAGAAGATAAATTTGAAGATCAACCGGCACCTCCTGTCGAGTAATCATCGGAATACGATAAGCGGATCAACACTGATGGATAGAATAAAATGGACCGACAAAACCAATATGAGCATGCTCACGGATTTCTACGAATTCACGATGAGCAAAGGCTATTTGGATGGCGGTTGCGCGGAGAAGATTGCGTATTTCGATTTGTTCTTCCGGGCAGTTCCCGAAAATGGTGGCTATGCGATCATCGCCGGGCTGGAGCAGATGATCGATTATCTGCAGAATATTCGGTTCAACCCGGAAGACATCGCTTATCTGACGACCCTGAATGTTTTCGACGAAAAGTTTCTGGACTATCTTCGAGCTTTTCGCCTCGAGTGCGATATCTGGGCGATCCCCGAAGGAACGCCGGTTTTTCCCGGCGAACCTTTGGTTAAGGTCAGGGGTCCGATCGCTCAGGCTCAACTGATCGAGACGATGCTTCTGGCTACGATCAATCATCAGAGCTTGATCGCGACGAAGGCTTCAAGGATCGCGCGGGCAGCGTTGGGACGACCGGTTTTCGAATTCGGTGCCCGAAGGGCACAGGGTTATGACGCGGCCGTACTCGGAGCGCGCGCCGCTTATATCGGAGGAGTTTCCGCTACATCCTGCGCCATTGCGGGACAACAATTCGGCATCCCGGTTTTCGGGACGATGGCGCACAGCTGGGTACAGCTTTTCGATACGGAGTACGAAGCGTTTGCGGCCTACGCGCGCTCGTTTCCGTCGGAGACCTTTCTGTTGGTTGATACATTCGATACATTGCATTCCGGCGTGCCGAACGCCATTCAGGTTGCCAAGGATATCTTGGAGCCCTCGGGACATCGTTTGAAGGGTATTCGAATCGACAGCGGGGACTTGGCCTATCTGACCCGGACCGCCAGAGAGATGCTCGATGATGCCGGCCTACGGGATTGTAAAATCACCGTGAGCAACGCTCTGGACGAGTATATCATTCGGGACTTATTGATCCAGGGGGCTTGCATCGACAGCTTCGGGGTCGGAGAACGATTGATCACGTCGCGCGCGGAGCCGGTTTTCGGTGGGGTTTATAAGCTCAGCGCGGTCGAGTCCGGGGGCAAGGTGATCCCGAAGATGAAGATCTCGGAGAATATCGGCAAGGTGACCACACCCTGCAATAAGGAGATCTTTCGCTTTTTCGACCGGGATACCGGCAAGGCACTGGCGGACGTCATCACGGTCGCCGGAGAAGAAATCGACGATAATGAGCCCTATGAGATCTTCGACCCGGTTCAGACCTGGAAGAGGAAAACACTTCTGAATTTCACGACAAAGCGTCTGTTGGAGCCGGTTTTTATCAACGGAAAATGCGTTTACACGCGCCCGGACATCCAAGCGATCCGGCATTATTGCGAAGATCAGCTCAATACGCTTTGGGACTCGATCCTGCGTTTTGAGAATCCTCAGAACTACTATGTGGATCTTTCACAGGAACTCTGGGATATTCGCAATGATATACTTCATCGAAGTCGAGATACCCAAATAACACAATAGAGGAGGGAGCGGGTCGCCGGTCACGGTTCATATCGGAGGCGGCTCGCGAAAAAACATGAACAATCCGATCATCACCATCACGATGGAAAACGGCGGAGTGATCAAAGCCGAGCTTTATCCGGAAATCGCGCCGATCAGCACGGAAAATTTCATTTCCCTGGCGCAGAAGGGCTTTTATGACGGACTGATTTTTCACCGCGTCATCCCGGGTTTTATGATCCAGGGCGGATGTCCGGACGGAACAGGCATGGGCGGGCCGGGTCACCATATCAAGGGAGAGTTTGCCGCAAACGGAGTGAAGAACGATTTAAAGCACTCGCGAGGCGTTCTTTCGATGGCCAGGGCGATGTCCAAGGATTCCGCGGGAAGTCAGTTTTTTATCATGCACAAAGACTCGCCTCATCTTGACGGACAGTATGCCGCATTCGGTAAGGTCATCGAGGGGATAGATCAGGTCGACGCGATCGCCGCGGAACCGACCGACCGGTCGGATCGGCCGAAGGCTCCGCAGAGGATCAAGACCATGACGGTCTCTGTCTGAAGACTTTTCCATAACATGAAAAAGCGGCCCGAAGGGTCGCTTTTTGATTCTTGTCATAATCGGAATTACGGTCAAACTCCACCCTTTCCCTTGTCCGGTTCATCCGGGCCGCTTCTCTCACGAACAACGTATAACGGGCGGTTCTTTACTTCCATGTACGTGCGTGCCATATACTCGCCGAGGATTCCGAGCGCAATGAGGATCATTCCGCCCAGAAACAGAATAATGACGAGCGTTGACGCATACCCCGGCTCGCTGGACCAGACCTGTGTAATGAGCGCCTTGATGAAGTAGTACAGCATGTAGAGGAAGGCCGCGGCAGATACAACGAAGCCGGTGATGGTTGCTAAACGCAGCGGTACCGTGGTAAAGGCGATAATGCCCTCGATGGCGTATTTGAAAAGCTTCCAGAAGGACCACTTGGTCTCTCCGGCGGCGCGTTCGACATTCTGGTATTCCAGCCAATGAGTCTTGAAGCCGACCCAGCCGAAAATACCCTTCGAAAAGCGCTGGCGCTCCGAAATGTCGAGCACGGCGTCCACGACAGGTCGCCTCATCAGCCGGAAATCCCGCGCCCCGTCCACGATCTCGACGTCGCTCATCTTGTTAATCAGGCGATAAAAAGCACGGGCAAAGAAGCTTCGGATCTTCGGCTCTCCTTTCCGGTCGACCCGGCGTGTCGCGACGACATCATAGTCGCCTTCCTTCAGGAGCCGGAGCATCTCGGGGATCAGCGAAGGCGGATCCTGCATGTCCGCATCCAG
>JAFGGR010000016.1 GCA_016930475.1 Clostridiales bacterium
GCAGAGTCGCTTCGTCTTTTCGACCGGTCAGGAGCATCACCTTATAACAGTTGTTCTCCGAGGCGAGCTCGACCGCCCTTTGGATCAACGCACTGGCGTAGCCCTTGCGCCGGCTGTCCGCGCGCGTGACGACGTTTTCGATCAGGGCATAAGGGCGAAGTCCGCGCGTAAGATTCTTGATGACGATCAGACAGAGGCTCGAGACGACCCGGCCGTCCTCCAGAAGCAACAGAACGTGATAATGCTCGTCCGCGAGAATCTCGCTCCAGACTCGGAGCAAGTCGTCCTTTTCGGGCGGGACGTCAGTGGGTTGAAGCTCGGCCATCAGCTCGGAAAGCTCGGCCAAGTCGTTAAAATCGGCTTCCCGGATCTCCATCTCAACCCCTCCCTCGGCGCGCGATTCCGGCACGCCGCATATGAGTCTATTATAGCGCAATTTCGTTTCGTCCCGCTCGAAAAACAGATCAATTTTCCGGCGGTGAATCGATGGAGCCGATGCTGATTCGCCGCGGCGGAGAATACATATATGTTACCTTCCTACTCCTTTTCGATCGTATTTTATCGAATTCTTGCCACCTCGTGAATACTCTCGATCAAAAATGCTACCTTCGGTTGCTGAATTGTCCGCCCGCCTTGCTTGTCTGCACACCCAAATATTCGGTATAGTGATCTTAAAAGAAAGGGGGCGCGGACCAATGCTGTTTTCCGATAAACTTCAACTGCTCAGAAAGAGCAAGGGATGGACCCAGGAGGATCTGGCCTCCGAATTGTCTCTCTCGCGTCAAACGGTCACCAAATGGGAGTCCGGTCTGGGATATCCCGACATCGCGAATCTGATCGCGCTCAGCGAGCTTTTCTTGGTGACCGTCGATTATCTGGTCAAGGAGGATCCGTGCCGCATCCAACCGCGATCGATCGAACCGGATCGCCCGGAATTCGTACCTTTTCTCTTGAAGTCAAAGAATGCTACCTATGCGGGGAAAGGACCGGAATGCGAGAACTCCCGCCCGTCTTCGCATGACCTTCGGTTTGAGGAGGGGGATTATCTTTATATCGACACGTATCTCGGAGGCGAGCGGTTCTCGGGAGAAGAAGCGGTCTGGCTTCGCGGTGTTCCGATTTTCGCGATGAACTACTCCGGTCGGGTACTGGACGGACAGTTCAGCGGGGATTTTCTGAAGGCTGCGCTGAGCGCCGTTCCCGGGCATATGCCTTTTCGCGGACCGGAGTTCTTCTCCGAAGGTGATTATCGATATCGCTGCTGCTTGAGCGGCGGGATCGAATGGTTTCAAGGTTATGAGGAGATCTTTTACTGTGATTTGCGCGTTTATGAGTGCTTCTTTCACGGCGGCTTGGTAAAATGATCGGAAAATCCGGATCTGAAATCGCCTCTTGACTCTCCTCTTAGGGGATGCTTTACGCTCAATGCGTACCCAATAAGCAACCGTTCCAAGGAGGAATCCAAACATGAAAAGTACACTCAAAATCTCGTCCGTCCTGATCCTTTCCGTCCTGATCATCGCCGGCTTAGCGGCCTGCGGGCAAAAACCCGTCACCGCGGAAGAGGTCACGCGAGCCGAAGCCATAACCGACAATCTGATCGAAGGTATCGAAAAACGGGACTACGCCGTTTTCTCGAAGGACTTTGACCTCAACATGCAGGAAGCGATGAAGGAGCCCAATTTTATCGAGCTGGCGGATCTTTTCGACGAAACGATCGGAGAATATCAAAGCCGGACCCTTATCGAGAGTCGACGTATACTGAATGCGGGAACGGTACTGATGCCTTTCACGTATCAAGCGAAGTACGATAAAGATCCCGGGACAGTAACCATCACTGTCTACCTCACCGAAAAGGACGCCGCTCTGCTGATCGCCGGTTTCTCTTACGACTCGCCGACCTTACAAGAAAAAGGATTACCTGAGAAATGATCATTTCTTTTCCTCTCTGCGTGCGATAAAATAGCACTGTATCCACTTCGGAGATCGGATGACATGTCCGATCCCCGAAAAGGAACAGGAAGAGGTTCAAATGAAAACGATCGGAAATATTCTTTGGGTCATTTTCGGGGGCGGGATCCTCGCGCTTCTGTGGGCGATCGTGGGGCTTATTTGCTTCATATCCATTATCGGTATCCCTGTAGGCATTCAGTGCATGAAGTTTGCCGGACTGATCCTGTGGCCGTTCGGACGCGCGATCGAATTCTCCGGAGGGGTCGGCAGTTTCATCGTGAATTTGATCTGGATCGTCCTCTTCGGATGGGAGCTCGCGAGCACGGCTTTCGTGATCGGCTTGATCTGGTGCATAACGATCGTCGGGATCCCCTTCGGACTCCAATTCATCAAATTCGCTCAGCTCGCGATCATGCCCTTCGGCGCCAAGATAGTGAAGACGTGAGCTGAATTCAAGATATGAGATCGTGAAGGCGTGCGCGGATCACCGGATCAGATCAATTTACCCGACAGAACAAAATACAATATTACGATCGCACCAAGCGCGATCCGGTACCAACCGAACAGCTTGAAGTCGTGCTTTTTGATGTAATTCATCAGGAATTTGATCACCAGAAGCGATACGACGAAGGCGACCAGCATGCCAACCAGAAGTGTGATGATTTCGGTTCCGGTAAAATCAAAGCCGAACTTCATCAGTTTTAATGCGCTCCAACCGAACATGACCGGAACGGCGAGGAAAAAGGAAAACTCCGCCGCCGCGATACGCGACACACCGATCAGCAAGGCACCGACGATCGTCGCGCCGGACCTTGACGTCCCGGGCACGATCGAAAGCACCTGAAAAAGCCCGATCATCAGAGCGGTAAAAAACGTGATGTCCGTGACCTTTTCGGTTCGGATCGCCCGGTTCTTGTTCCACAGCTCGATCAGTATGAACGCGACACCGTAAAAAACAAGCGCGCCGGCGATCACGAGTGGGGTGTGGAGGTGCTTTTCGATCAAATCGTCGAAAAGCAGTGTGATGACCGCGCCGGGAATGCAGGCGACGACCACCTTCACCCACAGAAGCATCGTATCCTTATCGACCGACGGCTTCTTATCCTTCATTCGAAACGGCCACATTTTCTTGAAAAACGTCGTCACGACCGCGAGAATCGCGCCCAACTGGATGACGACGAAAAACATCTCCTTGAACGCCTCGCTCATCTCAATCCGGATAAACTCGTCGACCAGGAGCATATGCCCGGTACTGCTGATCGGAAGCCATTCCGTCACGCCCTCAACGATCCCTAAAAATATGACCTTCAATAGTTCAATGATGTCGATCGGCATTACGGATATCTCCTCTTGTCATTCCCGTGAAACGTTCTCGCTCTTCTGTTCCGGCTGCGTGAATAGTTCACGCTCATATCCGGTCGGCGGCTCAGCCGTCGTTTTGCCCGCGACGCTTCCATTATCGCCTTCTTCGGTTGGGAGCGCAAGATTACACATATACAAATACAGCGGTCGATCAGCTCCGTTGAGAAGCATGAATACAGATAAAACCGCTTGGAATGCTCCGTTTTATCTGTAATTATTAACTAAAAAAGGGGCCGCGGGGCGCCCGATTACAGATAAAACCGCTTGGAATGCTCCGTCTTATCTGTAATTATTAACTAAAAAGGGGCCGCGGGGCGCCCAAATACAGATAAAACCACTTGGAATGCTCCGTCTTATCTGTAATTATTAACTAAAAAAGGGGCGCCTTGAATTCAACAGGTTATCGCAACGCCTCTTTCAGTTTATCCGCAAGATTCATAAATTCCATGGTTGATCTCGATTGTGAATTGAGAGACAAAACGATCGGGGGGGGCGGCATTTTTGAACGATTTAAGGTCCGAGCCTTAGATTGGAGCGATTCAACACGTTCAGTCGGGAAATACCGACTAAATGCAGTAACCGGGAGATTTAGTCGGTATCCGCGCCCTCGGCGACCCTCTTCCAAGCTGTAAAATACCGACTAAACGGAACATCTGCGCGGTTTAGTCGGTATGCGCGGGTCCGGCGCCTGGTAAAAAGCGCCAATACCCGGGTATGCTTGAGTAAAAGTATGTCCTTTTTCATCGGCGGATGAAACCGAATGCATGTACCCTCGGGTACATCACGAAATCCGACAGAAAGGGGCTGTCTCTCAACTTCCGTTTTGAGACAGCCCTCGTCCGGAATCGATTTCGCGGGGCGCTCCCCCCCCGGGGTCCGACTCGCATGCGTCAGATATACGGGGTGTATAGCCCGCGCTCCCCCCCCCGGGCACGACTATTTCTTCTTGACCGGGATCCAGATCTCGGTGTAATAGTTTTCGTCCTGGAGCCCCTTCGGATACTTCCCCGGATCGTCGTACATCTCGACGTTATAACCGGCGGCGATATCATACTCCTTACAGTTGGGAAGCCACTCCGAGAAGATCTGATGATTGGCGCTTTGGATCGCGTCGGGCATCGCACCTCTGCAGGGGAACACCGCCCAGGTGTACTTCGGAATCACCCGGGTCACAAATCCCTCCGGCACCTCGAGAGCCGGATTGTAATTGTCCGCAATCAGGTACTCGAACTCGTTCATTCCTGTCGTGTCATTGATGCAAATGCCGTACATGCCGCAGACAATCCGGCTCTTGCCGCTCATGTGATACTCTGACCAGAAGGCCGGAATCTCGGTTTTCGAGGTGTCGTACTTGAACATTCTTGACGCGCCCAAAACGGTGAACGCATCCTTTTCGATAATCTTGTACTCCATGATCAAACCACCTTTCAAATTAAACTCGATCTTTAAAGGAGCGAAGGATTTCATCATCGCCCCTTCCTTGCGTATGGCGGTGGGCGTGACCCCGTGGAATCGCGAAAAAGCCTTCGTGAAGCTGTCCGGAGAATCATATCCGTACTTAACGGCGATGTCGATGATCTTATGGTCCGTCATGACCAGCTCGCTGCCGGCAAGCGTCAACCTTCTTAACCGGACGTATTCACCGACCGTATACCCGCAAAGCATCGAAAAGCCCTTCTGGAAATAAAACGGAGACAGGAACACCCGTCCCGCGATCTCGTCCATACTCAGCTCCTCGGTGATATGATCCTCGATATAGCGGATCGCTTCCCCGATGCTCTCGATCCATCCCAAGGTCCATTCCCCCTTCCATGAGTCCACAATACCGTTTTATCGGGCGATGCACCCGACAATTTGTGCGATGATTTGTCCGGTCGAAGAGGCGGACCATCTTATAACGGCGTTCTCCCGCTAAAACGCGTTCAGGTACTCCTGTACCGCATTTACGAGTTTTCCGACATGAAGCCCGTCGACGAAGGAATGATGCGCCTGCACGGAAAATGGCAGAATCAGCCTTCCGTCGCGCTCAAAGTATTTGCCCCAGTCGATCATCGGCGTCGCCTGATCCTTACGACCCGAATTCGTGTGCGAGATATGCGTAAAGGAGATCCACGGGATCGGTGAGAAAATAAATACATCGTTTCCAATCGGACCGGTGAAGTATTCCTTTTGCTCTTCCGCCGTCGTCGCGGCCGCACCGACGTATTCCTCCATTGTCTCTTTCATTGGGACAGTGACCACCTTGAACAATTCCGTTTCCGTATTCATATAACTGAACGAAGTGTCGATTCGATCGAAAAGCACCACCTTTCCGTCGACGAATCGATACCGGAACTCCTCGATCTCATTGGCGCATTTCGCGACCGCGAAAATCATCGGGAAGGTAAACGGCAAGCCCCGTGCGCGAAGCTTTTCGCGAAAATTCGTTATGTCGAGTTCGGTCGACACGCAAAAGGAAGGCTCGATATAATCTCTGAAAATCGCGCAGTGAACCGCCCGCTTCCACGTGCTTTCATCAATTGGCGTGAATGGATTACTCATACGACCTCTCCCTCAGATCAGAAGACTTTCACAAGAAGATTGTATCATCAAAAGCAGATATGTAGCATCGCCTTTGGGTGTCGGGAGATCATCGAGAACATCGGTGTATGTGTCACTGTGCGATGCTCTTCAACCCGTAAGAACGTCGACCTTCGCCCTATCCGCAAGTCACGGTTTGAGAAAAAATATCCGAATAAAGTTCCATGCCGTTTGTTTCCACTACACGGATCACGTCCTTATACCCCGAGGCGCTCGGGAGCAGGCGGTCGAGAAGATTTTCGCGCGTCCGGATCAACTCGGGGCGAAAAGTCACCCCTTCCCGACCGTCGAAAATCGCCGCGTAGAAAATCCCGGTCTCAACAAGATCCTGGAAAAAATGGCTTCCGTACGAGAGCTCGGGAACAAAACCCGCTTCGGGAGACGAAACCTCGCAGATCACGGACATCCGGTTGATCTCCGAGAAACGGACCGGCACCCCGAGCGAAGGCGTCGTCGTGCCCCATCGACCCGGTCCGATCAGAAGCACGTTTTTCCCATCCATACCGGCGTTCAACTCTCCGATCTTACGTGCGATCTCGTACTTGTCACGCTCGGACAGACCGGCGTAAGCGCAGGCTTCCACGTCAATCACATAGTCGATTGGAAGCCGGACGTTGCCGCCCATGAAGTTCCCGTGAGATTCGAACAGCAAATTATCGCGGACGATCCCAGTTTTTTCGATCGAGCGGCCGAGACCTCTCGTTTGAAGCGGTCGGCATTGCAGAAGATTGACCGCAAACAAACCGTCGTTTCCGAAGTTCGCCGTAAACTCGATGTCAACGGGATACTCATAGACTTCGGATAAGATCGAAAGCATCTCCCTCATTACAAGCGGGAAATCGGTCTTCTCCAGAAGCTTACGGAAATCAAAAATCCGCGGCACTTTTTGAGAAACAGCCCCCCGCTCCCGAAGCCGACGGATCGTATCGTGGTCGATCGAGCCGAACAAATCCGGATCTGCTTTGATTTCACCGTCGAAAAGCACTTCCAGATCCACGCTAGTCAGCGCGTTCTCCCGAAAAGAGATCACATCCGCCTTGTGCTGAGAGTACATCTTCCGATCTTCGTGCTCCATCGGAGATATACGCTCCGGACGATCAAGCGTAACAATCCTCGCGTAGTCACTGCCCGATCGGTCGACCGCCCGCGTTCCGAGACCAAAAACCAATCTTAGCATCCCCGCGGCCATGTCGATATCCGAATCCCAGACATACAGATTAGATGAGTTTCCGACCCCGGCAACATGCGGGAAAAAATACTCTCCGTACCGATCGCCGGAAACGCGTTGTACGAGGATCGCCATCTGCTCATCCCGGTCAAACAGCCCCCGGTTCATCCGGTACTCGAGCGCATCCTCGTTCATTGTGCTCGCGTAGATCGATCGAACCGCCTGTTCGAACGCTTCGTAACGTTCCTCGGGTGTTCCCTGATTCGCACAAAAGACACTCTCGTATTTTCCCGCGAACGCGTTCCCAAAATTATCCTCGAGCAGAGAACTGGAACGAACAATGATCGGTGATTGACCGAAATGCTCCAGGAGCTGATAGAACTGTTCCCGGATATCCTTCGGGAAAGATCCCTGCAGGAGCTTTTCCCGAAGCTCGGAGGCATACCGGAAGTAGCCCTCCTCGGTTTTTTGGCGAATTCGCAGTCTCCACCAGCCGTTCGTAACAATATACGTATAGAAAATATCCGCACCGAGATAAAAAGAGTCGTGCGGCTCCGGAATCGGAGTATGCCGATTGTGACTCTCGATTTTTAATATCGCCCGCGCCAGAAGCAAACCTACACTCTTCCCGCCGATCAGTCCGGTACCGATGACCCTGGACGCAATATCCAGAATATCTCCGAGCGAAAAATACCGATCACACAGCGAGAAAATTCGCGAATTCGATCCGATCAGCATCCGCATCAAGAGTTTCTTGAACTCTTCCTGCTCTTCTGCCGATGCGCCGAGAGCCTCCCTTGCCATTCGCAACGTGGCATTCCAATGGTCCGGTCGGTCGCCGGGCCTTGTTATATTTCCGAAAAGTTCCACTGCTTCGGAACTTGCGGTAATACAAACCGCTTCATCGCCTTGGATTCGGTGCGGGAGAAACATCGTGGGCGAATACCGCTCCCACACTTTAAGCGGATGAACATATATATTCCCGTTCACGCGATACAGATCCAATAGAAGCTGTGTCGTCTCTCGAATCCCCGCCACGGTGCTGAATGTGTGCGCGTTCCTGCGAATCGCGAAATAAGCAAGCGTATCCAACTCGAAAAGATACGGGCACGTTACCTTGAAGAAATTCCCGATCATCAGATCGGAATACCAATATCGAAGAAGGTCCGTCAGGCAATCAAAAACATAGAAGGCGCGCATACCCGCTTCCCGTACGATATGATGTATTTCGGTCGCGAAAAATTCAAAACCCTTTTCCGGATCCACAAGGATCGTCCGGATATCGGGGAAATCTTCGAACAGCGGAGGGTGATCTCCGAATCGAACATAGATCAAATCACGATGATCCCTCCGCGCCTGTTCAACGTACGGCCGAGCCATCTCGATATAATCAGAGATCGAATCGACCTGCCAGACTACGTTATCCCCCAAGCGAAGATCGTCAATCGCCTGATCTAATCCGATTAATCCGGTGCTGACTCTTTTATTTAATTGTTCCACGAAAACTACCCGCCTGACTCTCACCGAAATTTCCTGCGGATGACCTCGTTGTCATATGCAAAAACGATTGGGACCTCTCCCTTTGAATTATACCTTTTTCATCTGCCTTCGGGCAATAACACCGGGTATAGTATTTGTGACAGAGCAAGCGCTTTCTCAATCTTCCGTCTTAAAGGATCCCCTCCGGCGAGCCGATCTCACCGTCCAACAGTCTCTGGATCACAGTCAGGCCCTTATGCAATTCTTGCCTGTTCTCGGCACCGCTCAGTGAAATTCGAATATAATTCGGAGGCACCGACCCTCCGACCGCGAATTTTTCCGAGGACACGATGTTGACGCCGAACTCGGCCGCCGACTTTTCGAATTCCGCAGAGGCGTGCTCATCGGGCAACCGCAGCCAAAGAAACATGCTGTCCTTCTCGTAACGGTACTCATACCCATTCAGGACCGATTCCGCGATCGCCGCCCGCTCGCGGATCTCGCCGATCTTGCGCGCGATAATCTCATCCGCAATCCCCTCTTCGATGCACGTACACACGATCTCGGCGTTTAGTGAAGGCGCCATCCACATCGTGTCGACGACCGCCTGCGCGATCCGGC
>JAFGGR010000117.1 GCA_016930475.1 Clostridiales bacterium
CCGTAAGAACCGTCGTCCGTCGTGATGATCAACCGGTCGGACGCCGCCGTCATTTCCTCCTCGAGGAATACGTAGTCGCGTGTGCGAAAACCGGCGATCATATCCACATGTGAATTCAAATTGTGGAGCGCTTTGGCTGACGGGTACGCGATGGCACAACCGACACCGCCGCCGACGACGCAGGCGTTCTTATATCCGTCGAGCTCGGTCGGGCGTCCCAGAGGGCCGACAAAATCGAGGATCGAATCCCCGGTGTCCTTCTCGGCAAGAAGCTTGGTGGAGCGGCCGACCGCCTGAAATATGATCGTTACGGTGCCGCGAACGGCATCGTAGTCGGCGATCGTCAGCGGGATCCGTTCGCCGAATTCGTCGACTCTAAAAATGATGAACTGGCCGGCCTTCGCTTTACGCGCGACGAGCGGCGCTTCGATCTCCATCATGGTGATCAGTTCGTTCAGACGTTTTTTGGAAATGATTCTATACATAATACGATTCCTTTCGGTTCATCTTTGCAGCCCGGATCAGTCGAATCGCAGCCCCTTTGCAACGAGTCATGATATCTCTGCTATGGGCTGCATTATACCATCTTTGAAGGTGGCTTCACAACACGGAAGGGGACGCGGGAATAGGGCTTTTCGGGAGGTCGCCGGACAGCCCGGAAGGCGGATCCCCGACGACCGGATCCGGGTCACTGTAAAGTTATTGAAAACAGACTGTAAAACTTTGACAATCAAAATCTTGGTATTTCGGTAGAAATCCGCTCTCTTGTCCGTTATAATCAATCTTGATGAGATAAAAACATTCGAGTAGCGGCGGGAAACCGCCGTACCGGGGGGCGTCGTGAGCAGATTTGATTGTATCAAAAGACAAATCATCCGTGCCTCGGCTCTTTTTTTATTGATTCTCCAACCGACTTTTTTAATAGGCGCTTCCGCCGATCCGGCATCCGGCGAGTCTCTCGCGACCGTCCCGAGCGATTCGGTTTTGCTCGGGCTGATTTTTTCACTCCTGACCATGACGGTCATATCGTGCGTTCTGATGATCAAGTTCATCGGGGAGAACAAGCGCCTCAAAAACGCCCAGAACGATTTGCTCCGCAGTAAAGAGGAGCTTTTCGAATCGGCGTACAAGGATACGCTGACAGGGCTTCCGAACCGATCGCATTTTTATCTCCGGCTCGCGGAACTTTCACGGGACAGCGACATGGACGCGACGATGAAGGATGATAAGCCCGTAAATCCTTTTCGGGAAGTGGACATCGTCTACATCGACGTTGATGATTTTAAGCTTATAAACGAGTCCAGAGGACACCAGGCGGGTGACGCGCTTTTGAAGATGATCGCGGCGGCGCTGAGCAAATTGTCCCGCGATCATTCGGATGTCTATGTTTCCCGGATCGGCGGAGACGAGTTCGTCGTCATGCTCGAAAACCCGGCAAGCCGAAAGACGACGGAAGAAGTCACCGCGGCTATCCAGGAAATCTTCAACCGGAAATACTGCGTCGGCGAATGCAATATCTACCCGACCGCCTCCATCGGCATCGCCCGTTTCCCGCAGGACGCGGAGAATATGTTCGACCTGATGACCAATGCCGACATGGCGCTTTACGAAGCCAAGCGAGACGGAAAGAATCGCTTCATCTTCTACAATCCCTCCATGAACGAGATGATGAAGCAGATGACGCACATTCAGAATATGGTCCTGGAAGCGCTCAGCGAAGACCAGCTGTACCTCCTATATCAGCCTCAAATCGACTACGCAAAGCACAAACTCGTCGGTTATGAGGCGTTAATCCGCTGGATGGATCCGCTCGAGGGAATGATCATGCCGGGGCACTTCATTCCGATCATCGAGAAGACCGGTCAGATCCTTTCGATCGGCAAGTGGGTGCTCGAAAAGGCGTGCATTTTCGCGCGGAAAGTCAACGAGAAAAGCGAGGAAGATATCATCATATCGGTCAATATATCGGCGGTTCAACTCATCCAGAAGGACTTTTTCGACTCCGTCGTCGACATTGTCGGCAAGACCGACGTACGCCCGTCCCTGATCGGTCTCGAAATCACCGAGACGGCAATGATCACTTCGCTCAAGCAAAACGCGGACGTCTTATCACGCCTTCAGCAAATGGGCTTTCATGTATATCTGGACGATTTCGGGACCGGCTATTCCTCGATCCACTATTTGCGGGAACTGCCGATCGAAACCGTGAAGATCGATCAGACCTTTGTCAGTGCGGTCGGCGAATCCGAGGATGATGACGATCTCCTGCGCCTGATCATCCATATCGCGCATCTGATGAAGATCAACGTTATGGCCGAGGGTGTCGAGACCATGGAGCAACTCAACTTCCTGGAAGAAAACCATTGCGACACCTGTCAGGGCTTTCTTTTCAGCATGCCGATCACCGAAGAAGAAATCCTGAGCGGTAACGTCGTAACGGATCTCAAGTACAGAAGATAAGAAACGAGTCAGACATCACCGGGCGCCCTCGCGAGAGGACGTCTTTTTTATGCCCTTCACCCCGAAATAATCAAATGCCTTAAATTTGCTCAACCTTGTTTACATTTTTTCGAGGTTCCGGGACGTATAATGGACAAAGAACCGTCGAAAGGAAATATCACGTATGAGAAAAATACTGAGACGCATTCTGGCTCTTCTGATCACTTCCTCCATGCTCCTGGCCGGTGCGGCCTGTAAGAAAGATCAACAGCCGACCGCGACCGGGGCGGATGCGATCGGAGGCGATGCGACGGCATCTCCTTCTTCCGTGACGGGAGAAACGGAGCCGCCGTACTATTCGGCAAAGGAAGTCGAGATCTGTTCCGCGGAAAAAGACGGCGATTGGATCACTCCGGAAGTGATCCCGATGGGGGAACGGATCGGGCTTCTGCTGACAATCGATCGATACGAGTATACGGATGACCCCTATAGCTCCGGGTTGTCGCGAAAGAGCGTTTTATATACCTTCGATATGGATGGGAATCAATTGTCGGAGGCCGATCTTTCCGCATTCTCCGGGGAGTATTCTTCCGTCGACTCCTTTCAATCCGACGGGGAGGGCAATATTTATGGCATTCTCCGAACGACGGATGAAGATTACTATAAAACTTATGAAAGCACGATCGAACGGATCACTTTGGATCCATCCGGCAAGGAAGTGAAGCCGCGGATTGACCTCGGCACGGGTACGACCCCGATGTCCGACTCCGTTATTGACGATCAAGGCAGAATCTATATTCTCGAAGGTCTCGTTTCGGGAAGCATTCGGATCATCAATGCCGACGGGACTCCGCTTTGTTCGATCCCCGTCGATTCGCCGCAGGGGTGGTTCAAGAAAATCGGGGAAACGCTCTATTACGAAACATATCAATCGAAGCAGATCGGATCGGACTGGGTAGATACAGAGGTCTATTTTCCGATCGATCCGGACATCCAAAGTCTCGGCGAAGCGGTAGATCCGGTGAGTTTAATGAGCTCGATCGAAGGCGGATTTGAAATTCGCCCCCAGGATGTCTACCTGCTCGACCCGGAGTCTGAGCAGATGGCGCGTTATAAATCGTGGGAAGCGACATATGACCCGGCAAAATACCGAATCGACACCTGGCTTCCGATCTCCGCCGAAAAGGTGGTCGGGATCGCAAAATACAGCGACGCATACCGGATGTCCCAAAAGACGATGGACACATATTTTCTGATCATTCTGACCAAGCAGGCGACCAATCCGGATCTGAATAAGAAGGTATTCGTTTTAGGCGGAGTGAGAATTCAGAACTCTCCCGAACTGAACTCGGCGGTATTTCGCTTCAACCGCGATAATGAAGAGTACCGGATCGAGATCCGCGATTATGAGAACCTGGTGGATATGACCGACATTGACGCGAGAGACTGGTACGAATACCAACAGTCAAAATCTGCGGAGCTCTTGACGGCGGATATCCTGCTTGGTGAGGGACCGGATATTCTTGTCTTGGGAGAGGACGCTTTGCTGGCTCCCGAGATCCTCGAGCGGCAGGGGTATCTGGTCGACTTATATGCTTTGGCAGAAGGGGACCCATCCTTTCGAAAAGAAGACTACCGCACGAATATCCTCTCGCTTTTCGAGCGGGACGGAAA
>JAFGGR010000118.1 GCA_016930475.1 Clostridiales bacterium
AGGATGACCTGATCTCCCGGGTATGGGGCGACGCCTCGGACGCCGAGGACAACAACGTCGAGGCATACATTTCTTTTCTTCGAAAAAAACTCGAATACCTTAATTCCGGAATTTCCGTCGAGACCGTTCGAAAAGTCGGTTACCGGCTTCGGAAATAGATGCGGCGCTACGCGGGCAACGGGCTCGTAAAACAGGATCGGAGACAATCAAATGATCGGAAAACTTCGCAGAAAATTCGTACTGATCAATATGCTTTTAGTCACAAGCGTCCTGATTGTCGTCTTCTCCGCGATGGTCGTTTCCGACTCGCGGCAGCTCGCGGCCGAGAGCCGGGAAGCGATGGAGATGGCCTTACGGAGAGACATCGGCTTCATGCCGAAAATCGAGATCAGCCGTCACGCGGAGCCGCCTTCGATTCAGGGGGCAGCCGTATTCGTGGTCGAAGTGGATCAGAATCGCCAGATCTTCGATATAAACCTGCGAAATGTCGAGATCTCCGAGGAAGATCTCGTTCGGGCGGTCTCGGATATCCTGGATTCCGATCGCAGTGAGGGAATACTGTCCGACGCAAAGCTTCGATACCTCAAGATATCCACCCCCGTCGGGACCAAAATTGCCTTTTCCGACTACCGCTATGAGCAAGAAAATATGACGAATCGTGTCCTCTCGGCACTTCTTTTCGGGGTATCGGGACTGCTTGCGTTTTTCGGAATCAGCGTATTTCTGTCTCGCTGGGCACTCGCGCCCGTCGAAAAGGCCTGGAAAAAACAACAGCGCTTCGTTTCCGACGCCTCACACGAGCTGAAGACCCCGCTGACGGTCATTCTTGCCGATACCGATATCGTATTGTCGCATGCGGAAAGCAAGGTCTCCGATGAAACCAAGTGGCTCCACGACATTCGCTTTGAATCCAAAAAAATGAAGACGCTTGTGGAGCAAATGCTTTTTCTTGCGCGCGCCGACGAGAAGGCGCCGAAACCCGCGACTGAAAGCTTTTCGCTCGACGAGGTCCTGTGGAGCGCGCTTCTGCCCTTTGAATCCGTGGCGTTCGAAAAGAATGTTAAAATCGAAAATCATATCGACGCATCCGTGATGACAATGGGATCCCGGGAGGAGATCGGACGTTTGATCACGATCCTTCTGGACAACGCGATAAAATATGCCCGAAGCGGCGGAACGGTCACCGTGACGCTCGACAGACAGGGGGACAAGCCGCGTCTGCGCGTCCATAACACCGACGGAATCATTGAGTCCGGGCATCTGGATAAAATTTTCGACCGTTTTTATCGGGCGGACCCTGCGCGTTCGGACGCGTCGGGAGGCTTCGGTCTCGGTCTTTCAATCGCTAAATCAATTGCAGACCGAAACAAGGCCGTCATCCGTGTCGAAAGCACCCCCGAATCCGGAACCACGTTTACGGTGATATTCGGCTCTTAGTGCCGCGAACCGGTCAAGTTCCGTAAAACGTCCGGAGCGCGTCCGTCACGGACGGTCCGAATACCGAATTGTGCGACTCCCCCTCGATATCGTCATATGTCAGTTCGAGTCCGTCGTAACTGCGTTCCGTCAAAGTCGTGCACAGCCCGGTAATCCGGGCCTTGTAGTTCACGGACTCCTGTCCGCCGGCCGTCACGTACATCCTTGCGACCGGCGGCTGGCCGCGCTCGAAAAACTCCTGCTCGTAATTGTCCGCGTTTTTTAGTCCGGTCATCGCCTGGAGCCAGGGGCTGGCCGCGAGGTAACTTTCGAACGTCCCCTTTCCGATCGTATCGCTGTGGAAAAGCGCGTAGAACGCGAAGTATCCGCCGAGCGAGTGTCCGGTCAGCGTAATCCGCTCCGGGTCGACCGGATGATTTTCGGAAATATACGGAATGAGATTGTCGACGAGAAAATGAAGAAAACTCTCGGGATCGTCGGTAAAATCGCGCTCCCGGATCCTTTCGTAATCGTATCCGTTCGGATAGCCGACCGAGACGAGAATGAGTTCCTCGATCTCCTGATCCGCCATCATCTTCCGGAGCACCGTAAAATCGTGCAACCGCCAGATTCCGTCAGTCATGACCACCAGCGGATAGGTTTTCCCGCTCGAAAAGTTCGGCGGCAAGGCGACATGAACGATAAAGGTATCGTCGATCTCCTCGTCATAGATCGAGATTTCCGTCACGTAATCAACGATTTGCGGATCGCTTTCGACCGCGCCCTCGTAATATTCGTGCTCCGGGGAAAGCACTCCGATCGTGATGCTTTCGCGCTCCTTTTCGGTCAGCGATTCGGCGTAAATGCGAACCGGTTCCGGTGTCGGGGTCGGAAGTTGTCGCTTCGTGGTCGAGGGAGCTATGGTTTGCTCCGAAGTCGGCGCATCGGACGAGGGGGCCGATGCGGAAGTGACGACCGAGGCACCCGAACAGGAAGAAAGAAAGAGTGCGACGACAAGAACAGAACCACAGAACCGTAGTTTTTTCATAAGAAAACCTCCGATCATCTTCGATAATACCAAAGAAACACGTCTTTGGACTATAGGATGACAAAAAAATGAGGACCACGGATAACCGGAGTATAATAACGTCGAAGGGGAGGTGATTTTCGATGGGTAAGCGAATACTGATTTTCGGTGTGGGCGTGATCGGAAGCGTCTACGCGGTGCGTCTGGCCGAGGCCGGAAACGACGTGACCGTGCTGGCGCGCGGAAGGCGCCTCGCGGCCCTTCATAGCGGCGGCCTGCGTATCCGAAACCTCTTTCTGGACAAAGGAGAAGAGACCGCGGAGATCAAAGTGGCCGACACCCTCGCTCCCGGCACGGAATTCGACGCCGTGCTGGTCACGGTGCGCTCCGGTCAGATCATGGATGTGCTCACACGCCTACAACAGGAAAAAATCACCGCCCGCGCGGTCGTTGTGATCGGTAATAATCTCGGCAATTTGGATGCACAGGCCGGGCTTATCGGAAACGACCGATTCGTCGCCGGTTTCGGCGCCTTCGACGGCTACGAGGAGGACGGCGTCATCTGTTATCTGGACGGCCGCACCCGCGAGAAAAGCGGCATGGAGCGACACTCTAAGACCACGGCAGGGATCGTCGACGCTTCCGCCCGACCGGCGCTCACGCTCCTTCGCGAGATTTTTTTGGGTGCCGGCCTCCCGACGGTCGAAAACGACGATATCCGCTCCTACCTTCTATACCATGCGGCGCTTGTATTCCCGCTCGCCGGGGCGATGTACGCTACGGGTGGCGAACAGGGGCGCTTTTGCGACACGCGCGACGCGATCGTACTCGGGATCCGCGGTTGTCACGAATGCTTTGCCGCTCTGCGTGCGCTCGGCTACTCGATCGAGCCTAAGAGCCTTCGATTACTCCTGATCATGCCCGAGCGATACCTTGCCTCTCTTCTTTCGAAAAAGATGCGCGGCGAATCCGCGCGTGTCGCGATGTTTGGTCACGCGAACGCCCCAGGCGGCCGCTCCGAGATCGGCGGCCAGGCCTCGGTCCTTGATGCCGTGCTTCGCGCCTCCGGAAAACCTATGCCGAGCTGGGATCGCCTGCTTCCTTACTTTGACCCGAACCACACGGAGCCTCTGATCCCGAACGGATCAAGGGAGATCAAGTTGAAGATCTGGTAGACTTGAAGATCACGGCTCACCGGTCTTCATATTATAATTCATAAACGCCCTATCCGACGCAGATAAACACGTCCATAAATTCCGTTCCGTCCCTGCGGTAGACTTTCTCAAAGCACTCCACCGCGTCCTTGGGCGCCTTCTTTACGATGACGTTTACCTCGATATAGCGAAGTAGGGTCTTATACGCGTTGGGGATCAGGATAAACGGCGCGGTGAAGGGCTCGCGGATCGTGATGACCGCGTATTTGTAAGCGGGCTGGCTGATTATTTCGAGGCCGAGTGAGGGATAATCGACGCCCTCCTGCTTTTCGGGAAGGATGCACGCGGCGCAATAACCGTGCATGTGAAAGACGTTGATCTGCTCCTGCGAGACACACGGGAAATCCCATCCGATGACCTCCGGTTCTTTGATCCCGGCACGGGCTGCCCAATCCCGGATGTGTCGCATCGCGTCGTCCTCCGGCTCGTGACT
>JAFGGR010000119.1 GCA_016930475.1 Clostridiales bacterium
GGGCGGACGGATCTTGTACGGGATGAACTGCGGGCACTGCGGGCGGCTTCGTCCGGGAAGATCCTCAAGGTGATCATCGAGACCTGCCTTCTTGATGAGGCGGAAAAGATCCGGATGTGCGAGATCGTCACCGAGGCCGGTGCGGATTTTATAAAGACCTCGACCGGATTTTCGAAAAGCGGTGCGACCGTCGAGGATGTTCGGCTCTTGCGGGCGCACGCCGGTCCGGCGGTGAAGGTCAAGGCCGCGGGTGGGATTTCCTCTTTGGAAGACGCGGAGGCGATGATGCAGGCGGGTGCCGAAAGACTCGGCACCAGTCGGATCGTGAAGCTGGTCGCTGGAGCTATTGGTGCAGGTTACCAGGGACTGATTGCGGGAAAGACCGGCGGCGGGTATTAGAGGGGAAAACGGCGGGGGGCACCGGGAATCGGGAATCGCAGATGCGGGACGACAGGGTGCTTTTCGATCGAAGGAGGGCGCGAAAAGATGAAAAGAAAAATGAGTGTTTCGGACCGACAATTGATCGACGCCGCCGGGAAGGCGCGCGGATCGTCGTATTGCCCGTACTCGGGATTTTCGGTTGGGGCGTCGTTGCTGTGCGCGGACCAAAGCGTCGTCACCGGCTGTAATGTCGAAAACGCGGCGTTTATTTCGGTATGCGCGGAGCAGAACGCGGTTTGTAAGGCGATCAGTGAGGGGAAGAGAGATTTTCGGGCGATCGCGGTCATCGGCGCGCCTGAGGATGCGCCCGGGCAATATTGCCCGCCCTGCGGGAAATGCCGGCAGATTTTAGCGGAATTCTGCGATCCCGAAACCTTCGAAATCATTCTTCATGACACGGATGATTCCTGTAGGGTGTTTACGCTCGGCGAACTGCTGCCGGAATCATTCGGCGGCAAAGGATCCGCGGACGGCAAGTAGCCCTTTTTCCCGGAAAGAGTCAGGATCATCACGACGCTTCCCAGAACGGCAAAGCCGGTCGCGGCCAGAAGTACGCTGACGGTCGGGAAACGGTCCAGAAGCGGGCCGCCGACCATGTTTCCGAGCAAGTATCCGACACCCATGCCGAGTACGTTGAGGATCGCCTGCGCCCGAACGCGCTCGCCTTCGCGCGTGCTCATGTTTGCGAAGATGACCGATACCGGGAAGAACAGGCCGTACGCCGGGATCTGAAGGATCTGTACGGCGAAAAGGAGCCCCAGGCTTCCCGCGAATATCGTCGCGACGGACTTCACGATAAAAAATACCGACGATAAGATCAATATCCGTTGGATCTTGAATCGGGAGATCAGATATGTTCCCGCGACCATGATCGGAAGCTCGACAAAGGCGGCGATCGAACGCGTGAGCCCTTGATCCCCTGTGTTTCCGCCGACGGAACCGACGATCTCCGGGATAAAGGTGTTGAGGCAGGCGTGACTGGCCATCAGAAAGCAGGTCGCGAGGCCAAAGCCGGAAAAGGCGCGGTGGGTTCGAATGAATTCGATCGCGCCGGAAAAGTAGGCTTTGCGGACCGACACGGCTTTCGGGATCTCGTCGGGGAGCGGAGGCGGCGACGTCATCAGAAGAGCGCATATGATCATCCCCGCGGCACAGAGGATGAAGGCGGGAATGATGATCCGGACCCCAAGCGATCGGACCAGCTGGCCGACCACGATGCCCGCGACCGCGAACGAGAAGGAACCGAACCCGCGGGCGACTCCGTAATTGACCCGGTAGCCCGCGTTTCCGAACTGCATCCCGATCGCGTTCACCAGCGAAAAGGACGCGTGAAACGAAGCGCCGAAGAGGAAGAAAATGATCGCCGCGAAAATCGCCGACGTCTGAAGAAAAGACAACCCGATCATCGCGCCGATCGAGACCAGGACCTGAAGCGCGACGATCCGCTTGAGCGGGATCCGGCGGTGCTTTTCGGCGAAGGAGGAGAATAGAGGCTGGGCGATGATGCTGGCGATGGCCTGAAGGGTCAAAAAAGCGCTGGCCTCCGTATTAGTGAAGCCTTTCTCCGTCAGGAATACATACGCGTAACCGTTCTGGCAGAAAAACGACAGCCAGAATGCGCACTGCAGTCCGATGAACTGAAGATTGGCGCGACTGCCGGTTTTTTTGGAGGCGTCCGTCAGGGTCATAAGGGGCTCCCTTTTCGATGGAACATGACGTTCAGGATGTAATGCAATCTCGAATAGTGAAGTCCGCGGACTTCTTTTCGGACTCCGAGACACTCGTCATACGCGGCCGCGATCTCCTCATCCGAAGGTTCTACCAAACCGTATATCATTTTCTCATACGCAAGGGCTGTCGCATAGAGATCGAAGGCGTGCATATCATGTGTACACCCTGCGGCGGACGCGCGGACCGAACGAACACGCGTCGCGAGATCCAAGGGACTCTCATTCGAAGCGATTCGGATCCCCAACAGGTCCAGATGGTTCAGACAGCGCTCATAGAGGAAGGCAAGGCGCGCATGGGGAGAAAGGCGCTCCGCAAGACTCTCCCCGGGCGGAATCGACAGATACCGTTTCTGTCGGTAGCCGTAGAGCAGGGCGAAAAGCACAAGGATTACGGCAGAGAAGAGCAATATTTTACCCGCGAGAATCAATGCGGACATAAATCCGCTTCTGTCCGCTTTCCCGTCGGAAGTCGGCGACTTTGACGGGGATGGGGACGGAGTCGTCTTCGTTTCCTCGGGCGTCGGTTCCGGGGTCGGGTCGGGTTCCTCGGTCGGAGTTGGAGTCGGAGTGGGTGTCGCTTCGGATGGATCCGTCTCGTTCGGATTCCCGTAAGCGAAGCCCGATCCGCCCGGCGTGGAATCAAAAGGGATCCACCCGATGCCTTCGATGTATATTTCACACCAGGCGTGTGCCTCGTTGGATGAGACGATCACGGTGGAAGACTTGCCGGAAGAATTTTCGTTAACATCGACGAAAAAACCCTCGACGTAGCGGGCGGGGATGTCGTTCGCGCGGGCCATCATGCACATGGCGGAAGCGAAATACACACAGTAGCCCTTCCCCGTCTCCAGGAAATACTCGACAAAATCCCGACCGGCCGGGACCTCGGTGACATCCAGAGAGTATGTGAAGTTTTCGCTCAGGTGATTCCGGATCGCGATCGCTTTTTGAAGAGGGGTATCGGTATCTTCCGTGATGGCCGTCGCGTAATCAATGACGGATTGAGGTACGTTCGTCCAGAGGTACGTCTTGCGAGCGGTCGACGTTTGAGAAAGGTCCCCGTCGGACAGATCGTGGCGTTGGATATATGCTTCCAAAGCCAGCAGATTGGACTCAAAGTCCGGTTGATTCGTCTGAAAAACCATCGCTCGAAGGGTATAAGAATCACCGACGGAGAGATTTTCCCCGGCATAAAGCGAGGCGGATTCATCAAACACGATCGGCTCGGAGTAAGCGGCGTCGATAAGATGATCCGGGTAAAAGATCGTCGCTCCGCACATCTCGGACGCGTTGCGGATGACCACATCCATCTCCTCAATGACGGGCGAGACATAACCGACCGGCAACAGATGAGGGTTGGGCCGGAAGCTGTCAAAAAAAGAAGGCTGAAAGGCGTCATAGTTGTAAGAATATAAATTCGATGCCGGAACGACCGATAAATCGGGACGATTTTCGATGGAGTAAGGCGCGTCCCGTGGAACCGCAAAGGACATCTCGAAAAATGCCCTGCCACTGTCCCAATAGGTCACACGGTAATCATCGTAGGTTCGCGATTTCAAGAGCAGATCCCGTGAGGCCGTCACCTCGAGAACGAGATCGTCGGTCATTTGAATGGGCCCGCCCAAGGAACGGTTTCGGTCATCCA
>JAFGGR010000120.1 GCA_016930475.1 Clostridiales bacterium
GCCGGTATTGGTGATGCGCGATACGACGGAGCGCCCGGAGGGAATCGCGGCCGGGACGCTCAAATTGGTCGGAACGGACGAGGATGTCATTTACCGGACGTTCAAACAGCTTCTGGAAGATCCGGACGAGTATGACCGAATGAGTCGGGCGAGCAATCCCTACGGCGACGGACATGCCTGTGAGCGGATCGCGGATATTCTGACGGAGCGCTTGTGAGTGAGGTGCGGAAGTCCATACGGAGTTGCTTGGGAGCGGTAGCGCGGAAGTACTTACTGAGTTGCTGTGAGCGGCGGTGCGCAGGACCGAGCCGAATGATTTGTTTGGCGATTCGTCACAACGATGACCGAAAAACAACGGACGCGATCGAATCTCCTCAACCATTCCATTTTTTTTGATATCTTTGGTATAATAGTCTGTGTTCGGTTTGTCCGTTATTTGTCGAAATTTCTACCGAAGCGGATGATCCCTTATTAACGAATCGGAGGTGCTTATGAGCACGGAAATAAATAATCAGCCGGATGAGATCAATATCCGGGACATTGTTCGTATGATTTGGAGACGAAGAGTGATGATCGTCGCGCTTGTGGTCGCGGCGGTATTGATCAGTTCGATCGTGAGCCTTTTCGTTTTGCCGAAGGTCTATAAATCATCCGCGACGGTCGCGGTCACACCGCAGGTGATTACACCGGCCGCCATTGAAGCGGGAATCACGATCGACGACCCTTTGAGTCGCTTTTCGCCGAAGACCAAGGAGGATTACTTAGCGGGGATGCTTTCCGATCCGGTCCTTGCGGCGGTCATTGACGAGCTCGATTTGAACGAGACGTCGGCGAGCCTTCGTTCCGCCGTCACGCTGACGGATGTGGCGAAGACGGACCTGATCGAGGTTTCGGTCGCGTATTCTGATGCTCAGACGGCGCAGGAGATCGCTCAGGCGCTTTGCGCGACATATGAGGAATTCATATACTCCGAAAGGCAGGAGGCGTTAAACGAAGCGCTGGAGACTGCCGAGGAGAAAATGGTCAAGGCAAGTGCGTCGCTTCAGGAGTCAGAGAGTCAGCTTGAAGCCTTTATCGAAAAGCACGATATCGAGGAACTTCGATCCGAACTTTCCGTTCTTCAGTCGGACGAGGATAAGAAGATCGCGCGGATCCGGGATCTGGATACGAGGCTCGCGCATGATTGCGCATTGGTGTCCGCTTTGCAGGATGCGTTCGGGGAATTGGACGAGATCCCGGCGGACGAGATCGATTTTGATTTTTCCGGAGGTCTCAACTCTTTTACATACGGCTCCCAACCGATCTACGAGACATCCGGAGATAACCTGACGGAAGTGATGATCGCGGTCGAGTATATGGCGGCGCAGTTGAGGATCGTATATTACTCCGCCGAGCAAGCGGTTCTGAATCATGAGATCGACGAGATCGAAGAACAAATCGAGAAGATCGAGGATGAGCTGGAGGAATTCGGCGCGGAGTACGATTTGCTGAATGAATCGATCGCGTTCGACTCGAAACGGATCGCCGCCTACCGGCAAAGAGTCACGGAAATCAACGATTTGCTCGAGAGCGGCTCGGGAGAAGGCATTATTCAGACGACGAAGAGCCCGTTCGTAAGTTCAAAGCCCGTAAGCCCCAATGTGACTCGCAATGTCTTGTTGGCCGGCGTACTCGCCTTGTTCCTCGGCCTGGCCGTCACGTATTTCCTGGACGTGATCTGGGTCGGACCGACCGGAACTGCCGGGGCGGATGTGAAGGAGGATGATGAGGGGTCGATATCCGCAGAGTAAAGATTTGAATGGAGCATTGTTCGGTAATAAATGAGAATGTGAAGCGGCGAGGGATTCATAAATTACGAAAAGCCGGCGCGCAAACGCCGGCTTTTTGAATGGTATTCGGATCTCGTGGCGGTTGCTCCATAATGATCAGGACATTATTTTGTCACGATGATCATTCCGGACATCGCGACGTTTCCGTCATTTTCACCGTACTCGTCGATCGGAGCGGACTCGTCCCAACCGTCGTCCAAGGCATCCTGAGGCATGAAAACAATATCTTCCAATGTTATGTTTCCTTTGCTGGCGGTAATTTTCTTTGAGGCATAATTCTCGTTTTCAACGAATGCATCAATTTCCCATCCGTTGTTTTCCAATTCCTGTCTGTACCAAACAGCAATATCGGAGTAACTCGCTTTTCCGGTTTCAATCACTAAGAAGTACTTCGCCTCTTCTTCCGTATTGCCCCAAACACCCGAAAGCATGGAGTTGATGACTCCGCCCGGAAGGATCACGTCAGCCGGGAAATCATCCCACGAGGGGGCCTCGATTTGTTTCGCGCCCGATGTTGCGGTGAAGTTGTACAGCGGACCTTGGTAGTCGTACATACTGTCGTCCATCTCAACAAATTCCGAGTCCTCGTTCGTTGCTTCCTCGATGACGTCTTCTACATCGATACCCAGGTCTTCCAAAGTGTCTTTCTGCGCGCTGAAGCATCCGCTAGCGGCGATCGTAAAGAGACCGACCAGGACCAGTACTGCAATCTTTTTCAAAACGCTCACTCCTTTCTAAAAGTGAATTGAGTTGTGATTTCTTAAATTGCAAGCATAATATTGTGATATATATCGTATAACAAAATGGTAGCATTGGCGTTTGATAAGGTCAAGCGAATTCAGGCCGTTTTGATACAACCGAAACGGATCGTTTACAGCGAGTTTCTAATTGAAGGTCTGCCGTATGGACATCGGCACGCAGAAAAAAGACCGGTATAACAGCCTTCCGGATGGATATCAACGCGCAAAAAAAGGTCGTCACCCAAAGAGTTCGACCGGTTACTGAAGGCGGTATTTAGGAATATACTATGCGTCCGGAACGCGCAGGTCGCGCGTCGCGATCAGATCGGCGCCGGTTTCCGCGACATTTTTGATGATTACATCTCCGATATCGTACGGACCGCGAACCGTTACCGCATGGACCGCATTCATTACGTCTGCAATTTTTGCCTTGGGGATCGGCACGCTTGTCTTGACCGGCAGGCGCGCTTCGATATGCGGCAGATCCGGATCGAAATAGGAGACCAGGGGCAGAGGGGCGGGAAGGTCCGGGCGAACGGAATCGACGGACTCCGCGTCCCGCTCGAAAAGGATCCGCACCGTTGAGGTGACAACTCGTTTCGGATCGAGTGCTTCTTCGCGTCCGTACGCCGCGCCGCGCGGGCAGGCGTTGCCGGTGACCTTATATCCGTCATTCTCGTCCACGCGCAGACGACAACCCTTGGGACAAACGATACAGGTCAATTCAATCATCTCGGGCCTCCTGCTCGACGACCGACAGGGTCAGCGTTTGCGTGCCGAGTTCATTCAACGCGTCCGCGCTGAGCGTTATTTTTTCCATCTCGCCGGGTGTCATGTAATCCTTGGGCACACGGCGAACGATCCGACCGGCGGCATCCGTCAGGACGATTTCGCATTCGCGAAGAATGCTTCGAACACGAAAATAGATGTCCGCCGTCTTGTCCGGCAAAGGGAGCCGGAAGGATTGGGGAACGGTGTAGATTACATTATGATCGGTCTGGATCGTCAGGGAAGGGGCCGGATGGGTGCGGCCATGTCCGTTCGGGAGGCGTGCCGGTCCGGCGTTGTCGCTTTTTTCCTCGCGGAGAAAGCGCGCGGCGGCGCGCCCGGCTTTTCGAGCCTCCAAGGTGACGTTGTCGACGAGGTCGTGGACGTGCAAGACGTTCCCGCAGGCGAAAATCCCGGGCACCGTAGTCCTCGTGTCGTCGGTGACGCGGGGGCCGCCGGTGCGCGGATCGAGCTCGACGCCCGCCGTCTTGGAAAGCTCGTTCTCGGGGATCAGGCCGACGGACAGCAGAAGCGTGTCACATTCCATCTCGGTTTCGGTTCCCGGGATCGGTCGGAGGTCGTCGTCGACTTTGGAAACGGTCACGGATTGCAGTCGGTTTTTGCCCCGAATGTCGGTTATTGTGTGCGACAGCATGAGCGGAATATTGTAATCTTGTAAGCATTGGACGATGTTTCGGGTCAGCCCGCCCGAGAACGGCATGAGTTCGACGCAAGCAAGAACTTCGGCGCCCTCCAGTGTCATTCGGCGCGCCATGATCAGGCCGATGTCCCCGGAGCCCAGAAGAACGACACGTTTGCCGACCATACAGCCCTCGATATTGACGTAGCGCTGGGCGGCGCCGGCGGTCAGGATCCCGGACGGTCGGTCGCCGGGGATCGCGATCGCGCCCCGGGTTCGCTCTCGACAGCCCATCGCGAGAATGATCGCTCCGGCGGAAACTTCAAAATAACCGTCCGCGGGGTTAATGGCGGACAGGACGCGATCCGGGGAAACGGACAGGACCATCGTATCCTGCTTCACGACGACCGAAGTGTCGCGAAGTTCGTCGAAGGCACGTGCCGCGTATTCGGGGCCGGTCAGTTCTTCTTTATAGATGTGCAGGCCGAAGCCGTTATGAATACATTGATTGAGGATGCCGCCCGGCTCGTTGTCGCGCTCGAGGACGAGGATGTCTCGGATCCCATGACGGTGCGCCTCGGCGGCGGCGGCGAGACCGGCGGGGCCGGCACCGATGATGATAAGATCAGCGTGCATCGCGGGGCTCCTTTCCGGAGTGCTCCGCGCCCGTCGGGCCGGTAAACAAATACGAGCCCGTGCGATCCTTGATGATCTCGGTCGGACGCAGATGCAGTTCTTCGGCGAGCAGGGCCGCGATCCGCGGTCCGCAAAAACCGCCCTGGCATCGTCCGAGCCCGGCCGCCGTGCGCCGCTTGACCGCGTCGATCGTTTGCGCGGGAAGAGGCGAGTGGATGGCGTCCAGGACTTCGCCCTCCGTTACGGTCTCGCAACGGCAGACGATCCGACCGTATCGAGCGTCCTTTTTGACCAGCGCTTCGCGCTCGTCGGGGCGCATCCGGTTGAATCGGACGATGCGTCGGGTCATCGTGAGCGGATCGTCGAGGACGCGTTGCTTTTCGGGTAAGGGTACACCGTCTTCGCGAAGCAGGTCGACGACATAACGCCCGATTGCCGGTGCGGAGGCGAGCCCCGGGGATTTGATGCCGGCCGCCTCATAGTAATGATCGACATCGGATACTTTTCGGATCAGAAAATCGTCCTTGTCCGGATTGGCGCGGATGCCCGAGAAGTTGGCGATATTTTCCCTGAAATTGATCGAGCCGACCATCTTCAGGGCTTTTTTTCGAATTTCGCGAAGGCCGTCGGCGGTCGTCGCGGTATCGTCTTTGTCGTGGATATATTCCTTCGTCGGACCGATCATGAGGTTCCCGTGCACGGTTCGGGTGACCACGACGCCCTTGGTGTCCTTTGCCGGACAACTAAAAATGACGCTTCGAACCTGATTGCCTTGGCTCTTGTCGAGCAGATAGTATTGGCCGCGCGCCGGCAGGATCGTAAAGTCCGGCGGCGAAACCTGCGCGTGCACCTCGTCGGAGTAAAGGCCGGCGGTGTTGATAACGCGCTGCGCGCGAATTGTGCCCGACGGAATGGTCAGGCACCAGTGCCCGTCGTCCCGCCCGGTCGCCAAAACTTCACTGTTCAGGAGGATCCGGCCGCCGAGACGAACAAAAACCTCGCACATCGCGATGCATAAATCCCAGGGGTTGACGATGCCGGCGGTCGGTGCCCATAAAGCCGTTGTCACCGCGGCATTTAAATTCGGCTCCATCGAAAGGATGCGCTCCCGGCCGATAATCTCCATATCGGGGACACCGTTTTGCAGTCCGCGCGCGAAAAGCTCCCGGACGACCTTGTCTTCGTCGGCGTTATGGGCGACGACCAGCGATCCGCACGGCTCGAAAAGCACGTCCAGGTCGCGACACAGATCGGGCATCAACGCATTGCCTTCGACGTTGAGCGCGGCCATCAGCGAACCGACGGGCGGGTCGTAGCCGGCGTGCACGATGCCGCTGTTGGCGCGCGTTGTGCCGAGCGCTACATCGCACTCCTTTTCGAGCAGGACGACGGAAAGGTCGTAGCGCGAAAGAGAATATGCGACGGAAGCTCCGATTATGCCGGCTCCGATTATGGCGACGTCATAGATCATCGTATTCCTCCGTCCCGGCGCGATTGTGTTCGGGGGTCCGCTTTTCGAAAACAGATCATCACGATCCGCTCCCGTACAAGAATTCATGCAGAGCATCGATCTGCCGATCCCATTTCAGGGACATATACCAGGTGCCCTCGTTATGTACCGTGTACATTCCGGCTTCGGGTACGGTCATCTGATCCATCGACTCGTCGATTTGGACGGCGAGTTTGAGAAATCGTCCCGTGATCTCTTTTGCGGGAATGTTCGACCGCATATATTTTAGCGCATCGACGGCGAGATCGTATTGCGTTGCGGGGTTTTTGCCCCGGATGCTCTTCAGCAAAGCCATCAGAACATTGCGCTGTCTCTGTACGCGGATAAAATCCGAGTCGATCTTGCGGATTCGGGAATACACCAGCGTTTGCTCTCCGCTCAGCGTGTATGTGCCCGCACCGCTGAGTCCGGGAATCACGGAGGCTTCCTGCTCGCTGATCCGGAGCGATACGCCGCCGAGCAAATCGATCAGGTCTTGATAACCGGAAAAGTCCATCACAATGTATTGTTGGATATCTAAGTCAAAAGACTCGTTGATGATGTTCACCGTTTGCCCGGGACCTCCGAACGCGTAGGAGGCGTTGATCTTGTTCCATGTGTTTCGATTCGGGAAATAGGTCCAGATGTCGCGCATGATCGATACGAGTTTGACCTTCTGCGTTTTATGGTCGATGCTGATAACCAGCATGGTGTCCGAACGGTGCCCTTCGTTGTCGATATCTCCGCCGTCGATCCCGATAATCAAAAGATTTTCGACATCGTCGTCGATCCGTTCTTTTCGAATAATCGGATCGTTTCGGATATCGACATCACTGAGCTTCGGCGGTTCGGCGGGGATATCCGTCGGCGTCGGCAGGGGGGGCGAATCGGGATCCGGTGAAATAGCGAGTCCCGACGCATCCGTGGCCGGGAAGGCATTCGGATCTGTCAGTTGATTCCACGAATCCACGAATGATTGACGGACGTAAGTGTCTTTGTGATACGAGTTTTGAAAATGCGAATATACCCCCGCCGCGCCGGCCAAAAGAATGACCGGAATCAAAACCAAAAGCCAGAGAAACATCGTTCGGGAACTCGGCTTCTTCGGGGTATTCTTTTTTCCGTGTCCGGAAACCCGGGCAATTTTAATCGAAGTGGTTGCCCGCTTTGCCGGCGGCGACTCCGGTTCCGGGGAGACCGGGAAGGGCGAGCGGTGTTTTTTCATTCTTCTGCCTCTTCTACGCTTCCGCAGAACCGTCTGTTCCGTCGGGACTTGAATCTTCGGGAACCACGGAAACATCGGCCGTCTCGGTCGATGTGCGATCCGGATCGCTTATCGCCGACTCCGATCGGGCCCCTTCGATCGGCTCGTACACGATCATTCCGACTTCTTCCTCCATGTCCCACGCATAGCATTTCTTGCCGTCGTAGTGCCTCATCTTGATGACGATCCAGATATCGGCGCCGGATCCGAAAATCATCACGACGGTAATCAGGGACAACCAAAAAGAACCGACGAAAAAGGAAAGGATCGCCAGCGGAAGGCAGACGCTCCACAGTGGGCCCAAACAGCTTTGACGGGCAATCGAAACGGTCACCGCTTCTTTGCAGTGACAGTAAGGAGTGAATGCTTTCACGCCGAACTTGATGCTTTTCCAACCGTGCTCACAACCGCGCAGAAAAAGAAACGCATGGGTCAATTCGTGAAGCACGACCAGGACGAAGAGGGAAACGATATAGAATAGCAGAAATACAAACGGATTCTTCATCATGGAATCGAGGGAAGAGACAAAAACCTCGCCGTCCGGAAGCGCGGCCGCCCGGGCACCGCTGACGGCAAGTGCGGCGCCGATATACAAAACAGCCAGCGGAAGCGGGTACAACAGCGAAACGACATTCGCCTTGAGAAACGACATGGAGTGTTTGTGGGTGCGGTATTTTGTTTCGGATAAATTGGATCGATCCATAACGAACCTCTTTCTGAATGTTTCTATCAGTTTATCATAAGAACGCTTTTCGATGCCACGCGGCGGGTCGAAAACCCCTGCGAATCTGCGTCTCGGAACATCGAATCGACGACCGGATGCGCGTCTGCGGTTTCGTTGACAGACCCCCATCGAAAACGTATACTTTCAATAACCCAAATCATTATACAACAAGGGAGTTTTGCAACCAATGCGTATTTCGGGAATGTTTATGCCGACCCAGCGGGAGATCCCCGCCGATGCGGAAATCATCAGCCATCAATTGATGCTTCGCGCCGGCCTGATAAGAAAGGTTGCCTCGGGCATTTATTCGTTTTTGCCGATGGGGTATCGCGCTTTTCGAAAAGTGGAAAATATCGTCCGTGAGGAGATGGATCGGGCGGGTGCCCAGGAGTTGAGCATGCCTGCGATCCTGCCGGCGGAAGTATATATGGCCTCCGGAAGATGGGACAAATTCGGACCCGAGATGTTCCGTTTGTCCGATCGCGGCGGCCGGAGTTTCTGTCTCGGTCCGACGCATGAAGAACCGTTTACCGAGGCGGTCCGCGATCATGTTCACTCGTACCGGCAGTTGCCGGTCACGCTGTATCAGATCCAGCATAAATACCGGGACGAGAAGCGGCCGCGCTTCGGCGTGATGCGGGCCCGTGAGTTCGTGATGAAGGACGCATACAGCTTTGACGCGACCGAGGAGGGCTTGGATCGGTCGTATCAAACCATGTACGAAGCGTATTGCCGGATCTTTGACCGGTGTGGGCTCGATTATATCCTCGTGCACGCCGATTCCGGCGCGATGGGCGGATCCGGTTCCCAGGAGTTTATGGTCAAGTCCGAGGTCGGGGAGGACGCGATCGCATATTGCACGGCGTGTTCCTATGCCGCCAACGAGGAGAAGGCTCCTTGTCCCGCGCCCGAAGTCGGCGCTCCGGAGCCGATGCTCGAAAAAGAGAAAGTGCACACGCCGGATTTTCGGACCATTGAGGAGTTGATGGATTTCCTGAAACTGCCTCCGACCGACTTCGCGAAGACACTGATGTATGATATCGACGGGAAAATCGTCGCCGTTATGGTGCGCGGAGATCGCGACGTGAATGAAACCAAACTGAAGAATCTTTTCGATGCGACCGAACTGAATCTCGCAGGGCCCGCCGACGTGGAGCGGGTCACGGGTGCGAAGGTCGGATTTGCCGGGGCGATCGGATTGAAGGAGGAAATTCCGGTGATCGCCGATCACGAGATTTCCGCCATGAGCAATTTTGTCGTTGGCGCGAACGAGACCGATCAGCATCTGAAGAATGTTAATCGGACAAGAGATTTTGCTCCGACGCGTATCGCGGACATTCGCAGTGCCGTCGAGGGAGACCCCTGCCCGGAATGCGGCTCGCCGCTCGCGATGTGCCGCGGGATCGAGGTCGGACATATTTTTAAGCTCGGAACGAAGTATTCCGAGGCACTCGGCTGTAATTTTCTGGACAGTGCCGGCGCGGAGCAACCGATGATCATGGGGTGTTACGGCATCGGGATCGGTCGGACGCTCGCCGCCGTTATTGAACAGAACTATGACGACAACGGGATCATTTGGCCGATCTCGGTCGCGCCGTACTCGGTTATCATCGTCCCGACGAATTCTTCGGACGAGACGATAAACACGATGGCGTCCGATCTTCACGATAAGCTGACGGAAGCCGGTGTGGAAGTGCTTTTGGACGATCGCGACGAACGTCCGGGGGTCAAGTTTAAAGATGCGGATCTGATCGGGATCCCGATCCGGATCACCGTCGGACGCAAGGCAGGGGAAGGGAAGGTCGAGTTTAAACTGCGAAGCGAAAGTGCCGCGACGGAAATGACTCCGGAAGAGGCGGCGGCAAAGGCACTCGAATTGATCCGGCAAGGATGACCGAAGACATACACGTATATGTGGGTATAAGATAAAAAAGCGCCGCGGAAGCGGTGCTTTTCGCTTCTTCAGCGAATCATTATTGATTGTTTTTGCGCGCGGTGGATATGATGAATCCGGTCACGGTGGCGGCGGCACCGAAGCAAGCCAATACAAAATCCGTCATCACGGAACGGCCGGCATCCGGATGGTTCAGATATCCGATGAAGGAAAAGAAGACCGAGCCGGAAGTTAAGGTTCCGGCACCCTGCACCGCATTCACCGAAGATACGATTTGCGGAGTCAGCGTGATCGCAAGCGCGAAGAACAGAAAAAAGAATAAAAGTCCGAGACTGATCAACAAACCGCGAACCTTCATAATTTCCGCGTACTTCCGGTACGCGAAGAATATCAGAAATGTCAGGGCGACGCCGGCAAGAAGATGACCGAACGGGATCAGGGACAGCAGAAAAAACAACACCATACCGACCAAAGCTCCGATCAGTGCGGCGATCGTTCCGGGAAAGTACATCTCGTGGTCGCTGATGCCGGTGGTCGCGTAGGCGGTAAAGCGACTGTTTTCCGTCTTTTCCTGCAAATTTTCACACAAATCGTCGGCGGTCCTCTTCGCGCAGGAAGGGCAGAGGAATGCCTTGAGACTTTCGATCTCATAGGGGCGGATGTCGTCGCCGGTTTCTCCGCACAGATAGCAACCGCTGTGTATGTCCATTTTGAAACCGATGGAGTCGATGATCTCCAATATGCGCCGGAAGCGAAATTGCCAGTTCTGTTCGGTGTGAAGCAAAATGCATATCGAATACTCATCGATCTGAAGATGCGATCTTCGGCTGTCGATATAATCCCGAAAAGCCTGACAAACGAGGCTCATTTCATCTTCGGACAAATCGGTCGCGCCAAAACGAATTTCAACGATCCCGCGATTGCTGATGTATTCAACGGTGACCAACAGTCCGTTCATATTCCCGGTATAGAAATCGGGGCTTGTTTCGACCAGCGAGGTCGTGGTGATCATTTCATAGGCAAAATCGTTCATTTAAATCCCTTTTTTATGATGGGAAAGATGGTCGTGACAGACGCTCCGGAATCAAGGAAAAATCGGAGCATATGTTCAGACTTTCAATGCACTGCTTATGTGGATTATATAGGAAAAGTAAGTGCGCGTGAAGATGTCTTCTGTCCGAAACGATTTTTGCTCCGGTTGAATCGTTTGGCGCGCGGTGATGTCAAAACCGGCCGGCTCTTTTTTGGGGAGGTGCCGCGCTTTTCTAGCGCGCGGACGGTATGTCCAAATCGATGTCGTACATCGGCTCGATCGAAAAGGTCCGCCCGGATAGGCCGTGGTGCATGTTTTCCCGGGGGATCTTCGAAAAGATCAGCGAGGACGCGAAGAGTTGTTGGCGGCGCAAATAGCCGCCGTTTGTGGAACGGAAGTGGCGGTTATAGCTGTTTCTTCCGTAATTACCGTCGCCCAAGATCGGATGACCGAGATGTGCCATGTGCGCACGGATCTGATGCGTTCGGCCGGTGACCAGCTCCACCTCGATTTCGGAGACGTCTTCTTCGTCCGGGCCGATTTTTCGAAACGTGCGGAGCACGCGATAGCGAGTCGTGATCGCAAGATCGTCCGACCCCGTTTCGTCATGAATGAAAACGTTGCCGCGCGCGGTCTTTTCGAGCCGGGCATGCAGCTCTTTCATCAGCGTTTCGTCTTCGCAGACACAGGGCTCGCCCCGGTCCGGCACGCCGCGCACGAGGCACCGGTAGCGTTTTGTGATCCGGTGATCGCGAAACAGAGAGGTGACGTGATCAAGAGCGGTCTTGTTTTTGGAAAGCAGGACCAGCCCGCCCGTATTCATGTCGATCCGGTGGCACAGGTCGATATTGTTGTTCCGCGTATCCCTGCGAATGATCTCGATCAGGGTGTTGCCGGATTCTCTCTTGCCCGGATGGACCGCAAGGCCCGGCCGCTTATTGACCAATAGCAGTTGATCGCTCTCGAAAACGACCCGGTAATCGTCATAGCCGTCCGAAGCGGGAGCCGTCGGGGAACTGAAACAGTCGTCCGGCAACCACAGCTCGACAGAATCGCCGGCCGCTACGACAGCATCCTTGGATACTCGTTTTCCGTTGATCTTGATATCGCGGCTCCGGAGCGCCTTTTGAAGGATCGGCGCACGCAAGGCGGGGAAAGCGATCAGAGATGCGCGAACGACTTTCTTGTCGGACATGTCGGCGGATACAATAAAACTTTTCACGATAAATCCTCCACGGTCGGATCGGTGCGGGGCAGTTGCAAGCAGCGCTTTTCGATTGTGATCCTAATACTACCAAATCCGAAAGCGGATAAAAAGAGCCGATCCGGCGCGGGAGCATGGTTTGCGATCGCCGCGCCGTCTGTTTCGTTTATTTGAAGAAAAAGCGAAACGTTTATTTACGAGCGTGCGGAAAAACTGGTACACTATTCAATAGAGATTTTCGGTAAGGGGAGTCGAACAGTGGGAACAGATGCAATGAGTACGGGCAACGGTATCAATGATCGGCCGATCGGCGTGTTCGATTCCGGGATCGGGGGGTTGACCGTCCTTCGCGAAATTTGGAATGTGCTTCCGAACGAGAGCACGGTGTATTTCGGGGATAACGGACGTTATCCGTACGGGACCAAGTCCCATGATACGATCGTTCAGTACTCGCTTCAGAATATGCGTTTCCTGTTGAGCCAAAACGTGAAAATGATCGTCATTGCCTGCAGTTCGGCGGGAGCGCACGCGCAAGATCAGGTTCGACGTCTCGCGGGGGTGCCGGTGGTCGAGGTCATTACCCCCGGTGCCGAGCAGGCGGTGAAGGAGACGCGGAACGGAAAGATCGGTGTGATCGCGACC
>JAFGGR010000121.1 GCA_016930475.1 Clostridiales bacterium
AAATAGGTAATGATCTGGGGAATTTCTGACGGGTCGTCGGTGAATATCCGCTCGTCAAAATCGGTCGGAAAAACGATCGACATAAAGGCCGGTCCCTCGCGAAGAAGCCGGTTCATGCCGGCAAAGTCGTAGTATTCGGTTTTCTCCGCGAAATCATATTCGAGATAATACCACGATTTTCGACCGTTGACCGATTCGACCTCCGAGTCGAGATAGCGATGAAAAGAGTCGGGAGCATTGACAAATAAGACGGAACTGTTTGATGAATAATCCCATGAGTATTCCGGATAATACAAGGACCCTTCGGAAAAGAAGCCGAGCATCAGGGTAAGGACCGTGATGACGAATAAAAAGCTGGAAACAACGGTCATCTTCGACACCGTTGATTTCAGGTGCGAGCTTTTTGAGAGGTTCTTTTTGGCGATCAACCAAACGTTACCGAGCATGCTTTACTCCTTGTGGTGGGTCTTGTACAAGTTCAGGAATGATTTCTCAAAGGACTTCGCACCGGCTTGCGCATTGATTTCCGGGATATCGCCTTCGGCGACGATCCGACCGTCGATGATGACGGCCATTTTATCACAGAGAGACTCTGCGACCGAGAAGATGTGTGTGGACAGCAGAACGGCATGGCCGCTTCGTCCGAGCTCGCGTAAATATTCGGTGACCTGGTAGGCGGTGAGAATATCCAGCCCATTGGTCGGCTCGTCGAAAATGACCACCGGAGGATCATGGATCAGACTGATCGCAATGGATATCTTTTGCTTCATGCCGGTCGAAAGCTCGACGATCTTCTTGTCCGTAAACGGCCCGATCCCGAACCGTTCGAAGCTTTCCGCCTTCTTGTCCCGGATTTTTGCGGAACTGAGCCCGTAAAGCTTTCCGAAAAAATCAAAAAGCTTGTTCGGAGTCGAATATGGATCCAAACGTACCTCGGAGGTCAAAAAACCGATATGACGATGAATCTCTCTGGCCTGATCCATCGTATTCATTCCGCAAACCATGATGGTACCGCTCGTCGGTTTTAAGAGCGTCGCGATCATTTGCATCAGGGTCGTTTTCCCCGCACCGTTCGGTCCGAGAAGGCCGTATATTTGGTTCTTTTCCACCGTAAACGTCACATCGTTGACTACGTTGATGTTATTAAGGTATTGCTTGCTGACGTGATAGACCTCGATCATCTGGACCTCCTTGTTTCCGATATGCCGGCGGCCGTCGGAGTGAAATGATTGCGCGCGTACCTGAACATGAATATGGCAAGGGCAAGATTAATCACGGTAACGACGGCGAAGATCATGATGTTCAATTCACCGCTGATCGTATCCCGGAGGATCATCAGGCTGTTGTGTGCCGGGATCAAATACTCGATGAGGACGACTCCGGGCGGCCGAAACAGATGAACGAAGAATTCGACAAGAAAGAAAATCAAAGGGATCTGGAGATTCAAGGTGACATCCCGGATTTCTCCGAGAGAAAGGATGACTGCGAAACAGAACGCAGTCATCATAAACGTAACGGTCAACAAAGTGACAACGACCGCAAGCAGATCCATCGGGAAAATAATCAAACCGAACGGCAGAAGAGAATTCGGAGAATTGGAAAAATTGACCCAGGAGGAGAGATTGAGGACCAACAAGGTGATGACCGAAGAAATCGAAGAGACCAGCATGACCGAGATCGCTTTACCGGCCAGAAGAGATGAGGTGCCAATCGGCGTCAACGCGATTTTCGAAAGGAAGCCCCGTTGGCGGTCCGCCGCCAAGGTATCGGCCGCGAGAGAATAGACACAATAATAGGCCAAAAGCACCAGGATCCCCGGAATAACTCTGCTGGCGGCGGGGTTGGCAACGCTTCGATGACTCATCAAGACGGTATAGGGATTCACCCGGTTGATATCGAAAATTTTACCGCCTCCCGAAGCATAGTATTCTTCGCCCAACGCCCGGACAAGGTACTCCTCATACGGCAGGAATACATCAGCCTCAAATTGAAGGTAATTGGCATACGAACTCGGATTGGATCGGTCATAGGTGATGCTGATGAATGCGGTGCTTCCGATATCGGTATTGCCCTCCAGTAAACGCAAATAGTATTGCCGGACGGCCTCCGAAAAACCCGGCGCGTCCGTACTGCCTTCGAAGGGAAAGGCGGAGAATGCCACGAAAATACGGCCTTGCCTCAGTTGCTTCTCTGCTTCACCGTTTTCGAGAATGATCGAAAACTCCCGGCCGCTGATGATCTCGTAATTTGACCGGCCGGCCGCCGCGTTATCCCCGGTAAACGCGATGAAAGAAGGATCCGGATCTACCAGAACGATCGCGCCCCGACCGATCGAGCCGGAGGAAATAAAATTCAGCAGAACCGGAAAAGCATACAAAGAAATCAAGAGAACTAAGGACGGAACGAGAAAAACGGACACGGTTTGTCGCCAGTTGGAGAAGACCCTTCGGAGCTCCCATCGGAGCAACAAAAACGCAGCTCTCATCGTTTCCCCTTTTGCATTGTTACAGTGTATTAATTATATCAGCATTGTCCGGTAAAAACACCCGACCCGAAAAGAGCCGCTAAGTAACGGAATGATTACAGCAAAGCGGTAATGATTACAGCACGAATAAAAAAAGTAAAGATTGTTTACAATTCATCGGGATTTTTGCATGCGGACGGTTTGTGCAAATGACATTATGATATAATATACTCGATTTCGAAGAATTGGTTTTGCATGTCGTTTTCATACAATCTGAGACGATTGATAAATTTCTGGAGGCTTGTATCATGGCAAAAATGACTCGTCTGGCCACGACAGTAACCGCAAGATATTTTCCGTCGACTGAATTAACGGACGCCTTCTATATGGACGGACGCCTGACCGGAAAGAGGGAGTCGAGGTCGGCCGATATTACCACGGATAAGGAAGACCGAGGTTTTTTCTTTTCGGTGTTTTCACACGCTACCATCGGGGGTCAGGACCCGAACTCCCTTCCGCCCTACGAGCCTGCACTTCGCAAATTGTACAATGATGTCAAGAGCGGACGGAAGACGTTAGACGACCAGATCGGTGAACTGGTAAATACCGCGGTCTCGGTGACCGGTCGGCTGAAGATCCAAGCCGAGAATTCGAGGTCACCGTTTTTTGCCGGCGCGATCGTCAAGGACTCGGAGGCGTTTGCGATCACTTTGGGCAAGGGCCTGGCTTTCCTTTATCGGGACGACACTCTTTTCCCGATGACGGCAACGGATATTAAGATCGATCCGGTCAATACCCAAAGACAAAAGGTCGATCGTTTTTATAATTATTGCGCGACCAAGACCGCAACGGCCCTTTGTTCCAATATCGCCCAACTGCGGGTGGACGACTGCATTATCCTGTGTAACCGAGAGGTTTACGATGCGCTCGGACAGCATGAACTTCTGCGTATCCTTTATGATGCCGAGGACCAATGCGAGGCGGCCGGTAACGTGATCACGGAAGCGGCAGCGAAACTGCCGAATGTGCCGCTTCAGTTTATGATTTCCTTTGTCGAGAATGTTTCCGCGCCCGAGAAGGGCGGATTCTTCGGATTCGGACGCAAGAAGAACCAACAGGTTCAAGAGGCGGATACATTCGCTCCGGTAGAAGATGTGCCGGTCGTATCGGAGCCGGCACCGATTCCGACTCCCGTTGTTGTTCCGTCGACGGAACCCGTCGAGCCTCTGTTTTTCGGGAACGAACCGACCGACCCGACGGCTGAGCCTCTGGCTGAGAAGCCCGTGACTCCGCCCGGACCGGAAGATCCGATCCAATTTATCGACGAGAGCATGAAGCCTTTCGGTGCGCCGGGCAGTAAGACCGAGCCGGAAACCGATGAGGGTGGGTTTATTAAGACCGGCGACGAGAGCGCCGAAGATGCCGAACTTCCGAAGACGGATGAGCCGAACGCGAAGTCGGTTGAGGAGAAGAAGGAAGATCATTCAGACGCCGATTCCAAGGATGCCGCGGACATTACAGCAACTGAGAAACCTTCACAGGAAGAATGGACACCGATCGCGGTCGATCTCGAAGATAAGGATGAAGTACAGGTTGAGAAGGCTACGATGACCGAGAGCGTCAAGAGCACAGAACCGCAAGAAGACTTCGAGGTGATGAAGGCATTCGCGCCGGAAGACGACTGGACCGAGATCCCTGTCGCTCCCACGGAAACCGCATCGTCAGTCCCGGAGAATCAAGCATCCGATACGGCGGATGGAGAAACGGAGATCGAAATGGGCAACTTTGATTTCGAAGGCAAAGATACTCCCCGATACATACCGGATGACGAGGATGAAGAAAATACACCGCTGTTGTTTGGAGATGATGAAGGCGGCGAATCCAATGAAGAGCCGGAGTATTTCGAAGAAGGAAGTTTCACGGATTTCTCGGAGGATCAGATCCCCCTCGGAGACACCGGTTATTATGGTGACCCGGAAGCGACCGGACAGGCCGACGGTTACTATATCCCGTTCGATTCGACCCAACCGCCTGCCTCGATGGGTACGGCAGGGCAGGATATTCCCGAAATCCCTCTTTATGACGCGCCGAGTTATCAGCCTTCGACGTATTTTGACGACGAGAGAGTCGGATCCGCCTATGATCAGGCCGAAGCGTATTCAAGAGGTTCCTTTGACATCAGCGAAGAAGACGGAGATATTCGCCGGGATTACCCGCCGAGACCTGCGAGCGTACCGGGTGCCGATTATTCTTACGGTATTCCTCCCGCCGCTCCGACCGGCTCTCAACCCCCGCGCCGTAGCACCCCGAGACCCGAAGGCGGCCCGAGAGGTCCTCAAGGCACGGGACGTAAACCCCGCTCCGGCGACCCGTTCGAGCAGGAACGCGGATTTGATTATGGTGAAAGAACCCAGAAATTTAAGAGGAATAATTTGTACATATACGGACTCGCCGGCTTGTGTCTGATCTTACTGATCGTTCTGATCGGCTTCGGGATCAAGAGTTGTGTTGACGACGGAAAGCCCGAAGAAACCAAAAAGACAGAGCAAACTACCGATTTGACGACTGAACCGCAGGTGACGGCCGAGCCGACCGATCCCGGCCAGACGACGGATCCCGTGAACATCCCCGGCACGGAGGCGATCGGAATCTTCGAATTCTCTGACGCAACCGGATACCGGACATGGTGGGATTTATTCAATAAAGTCTACGAGGTCAAGATCGAATCGATCACGGATTCGAGGATCGCGACGATCATTTCTTACAATAACTTACCCGCCGATTACGTGCCGAAGACAGGTGATCAGATCCTCTTGCCCCCGACAGCTATGATCACAACACCCACAGAGACCACTGTTGCGCCGTAAATACAATCGAACCTCAGGGGGTTCCCGTGATGCCGGCCGACTTTGACCGAGCACGAGACGGGAGCCCCCTTTTTTTGGCCAATTTCGCGAAATGCAACTTTGAGACTGGAAAATTGCACAGTTTCCGTATACAATCGTAGGGATAATCCCGGACGAATTCTGGAGGTCAAGAATATGCATAAGAAACTCTTCATTCCCGGACCTGTCGATGTTTTACCGGAAGTCCTCGCGAAGATGTCTTCTCCGATGATCGGACATCGGTCCAAGGATGCATCCGTGCTCCAGCAAAGCATATCCGAGAAACTTCAACGGGTGATGCGTACGAATAACACCATCCTTTTGTCCACTTCCTCGGGGAGCGGTCTGATGGAAGGGGCGGTTCGTTGTTTTACCCGGGATCGCGCAGCGGTGTTTTCGATCGGGGCGTTCGGAGATCGGTGGTATAAAATGTGCACCGCCAACGGAGTTCCCGCAGATCTTTTTCGATCGGAACTCGGTCAGCCGACGACTCCGGAAATGGTCCGGGAGGCGCTTATTACCGGAAAATATGATATGATCACGATCACACAGAACGAGACTTCGACCGGCATCAGAAACCCGATGAAGGAGATATCGGAGGTCCTTAAGGATTTTCCTGAAGTGATCCTGTGTGTGGATACGGTCAGTTCGATGGGCGGGGACGATATCCCCGTCGACGATCTGGGGATCGATGTTTGTATCACCTCGACACAGAAGTGTCTCGGCCTTCCTCCGGGATTGTCCGTCGCTTCGGTATCGGATCGGGCGATCGCAAAAGCGGAAGGGATCCCGAACCGCGGCCTGTATTTTGACTATGTCGAACTTTATAAGTTCGTGAAGGAGAAGCCGTACCAATATCCGTCAACTCCTTCGCTCGCGCATATGTTCGCGTTGGATTACCAGTTGGATCGAATTCTGAAGGAGGGCCTCGCGGCGAGATACGAAAGACATCTCGCCTTATCATCCCGTGTATGGGAATGGGCGAGGAAAAACTGCGAGCTTTATTCCAACCCGCAATATCTTTCCGTCACCGTCACCTGTCTGAAGAACACGTTCGGGATCGAATTTTCGAAAATCAACGCAGCGATGGGTAAAAGAGGTTTTCAATTGTCCAACGGTTATGGTGCGTTGAAGGACATCACGTTCCGCATCGCCCATATGGCGGACATGACCGTCGAAGAGATGGACGACATGCTTCATAACTTAGGCGAAGTGATCGCCGAACTTCAATCGGAACAGTAGTCATCGGAAGCATACAAACAGGAGGCATTCTATGAAAATATTAATCACCGAAAAGATCGCGGCAGACTCAGTCCAGTATTTGAAGGACAGGGGTTTTGAGGTCGACGAGATACTGGGACTGTCACAGGCCGAGATCGAGGATGTTGTTGAGCCTTACGACGGGCTGATCGTGCGGAGCGTGACCAAGGTCAATAAGGGTCTCGTGTCCAGAGCCAAGAATCTGAAGGTCGTCGGACGTGCCGGGAACGGTACCGATAATATCGATGTCAATGCGTGCACCGAGAAGGGCATCATCGCCGTTAACACCCCGGAGGCCAATATCA
>JAFGGR010000122.1 GCA_016930475.1 Clostridiales bacterium
GGCTTTTTTCGAAAAAGTGAATCAGGAAAATCGGCGTTGCCCTAAATGCTATTGAATGTAATATTTCTCTGCCACATAATAAAAGGAGATGCCTTCCTTACTGTGATAGACATCGACATACGCAGCGAAAAATGCTCCGGTTGTATATTCGTCCCCGGGAACACCGTTTCACTTGTGTTGCCAGTACATGACTTCGAAGTCTCCGGAATCGAACTCAATTACATTTTTCGCGACTAATTTCGGTTCGGCCTCCGGTGTTTCTTCGACCGCGTACAGGTCCATTAATGGCGGGAGGTAATAATCTCCGATCGTTTCTTCATAGCCTTGAGGAAAAGCAGCAGCGCCGTCATAAGGGCTCGAAAAAGAGGCCGGGCTAAGTTATTCTCGGAAAAGCCGAACATTTCTCTGATCCGAAAATCCTTCTCCATGCTTACTCTTTCCGATCTGCTTCTTCCATCGCCTTCAGGTAGTTGATCTGTGTTTCGGTTTTACCTGCGTACTTTCCGGCATTCGCGACGGCGGGAACATTTGCGCCGGATTCCAGACGGGCTTTCAGCTCCTCGAATTGCTCCTTACTGAGGGCAAGGTAGCTCTTACAGTTCGGGCAGGAGATCTGATAAGATTTCGCATACGGAATGATCGGTATGAAGAAGAGGGTGAACCAAGTCCGAACGATGCATAACTGCCAAAGTGATTGAACATTGCAATAGTTGCACATCCGAGAGCCGACTGTGCCGACAACCTTCCGGGTTTGTTTACCCCAACCCCAAAGAATAAACATGATACCGCCCCCCTTTATCCATAAATATATTAAGAATATATTAGCATATACTTTGCGTAATATCATTTCGGATCGACACTGAAATGCGTTACAATGGTTCTAATTTAGTTTACTCAAAAAGGATAGCAGGGCATGAAGTTCATCAAGAGGATCTTCGGAAAAATCATTTACGGTATCGCCGTCGCGAATCGCTTTATTCTGAGCGGGCTCGTTTATTTGATCGAGTCCGGGATCCTTCTGGCCAAGAGCTTTATCAAGGGTTGTTTCCTGCTTTTGAGTCTGGGCGGATGTCTGTTCCTTCTCCTCCTGATCCCCCTCGGCGGGTGGCTGCTTTCCAACCCGCTCGTTCTCGTCATCTTGATTCTGGTCGTCGCGTTCCCGATTCTCGGGGCGGTCCTGTTGGGCAAACTGAAAGACTACCAGGAGGTCAGCTCCAGATTTCTTTTCGGGCGGGCCGAGTACTATAAGGATCCGACGGGTCGCACCAAGCGTTCCTATTCATATCACAAGCAGGCCTACGAGACCGAGCAGGCGGAGCAGGCGCGGCGCGCGTGGGAAAAAAGAGCTCGGCAGCAGCGCATGTGGGAAGAGCGTTTTCGCCAGTGGCAGGGCGGCTTCGGCGGCGGGTACGGCGGTCCCGGTGGCGGATATTCCTCCGGCTCGGCGAGTAACCCCTATGTCGATTTTAAGACCCAATATGAGAAAAGCTGCGAGACTCTCGGCATTCCGGTCACGACCGACGAGAGCCGCATTAAGCTCGCGTATCGAAAAAAAGCCAAGCAGTATCATCCGGATGTCAGCAGTGCCCCGGACGCGACCGCCAAATTCCAGGAGATCAGTGAGGCGTATGAGTTTTTAAATGAAGATAACATCCGACGCTATAAGGGCATGTCGGGGCCGGCGTCGTAAAGGCGGCCATTTGTGGGACCGGGAATAGAATCCGATTTCCGGGACAGGGGGGACACCATGATTATGATCGACCGGATATCCAAGAGCTTCGGGGATCAGAAGATCGTCGATGATCTCTCCTGTGAATTTCATCGCAATCATATCACCTCAGTCGTCGCTCCGAACGGGATGGGCAAGACGACACTGATCAGTATGATTTCCGGCCTTCTGCTTCCGGACTCCGGAACGATCGAATTTCTGGAGCCACTTCGTCAAAAAGATACGGTGATCGTTCTTGCCGGTGAAAAAAATCTTTATAATAAGAACACTGTAGAGGAGAATATCCTCTATTTCGGGGTCATCCGCGGGTTTTCGGAGAAGGAGATCCGGAAACGGATCGATGACTACAGTTCCCTTTTCCCGATGTACGACAAGCTTTGCTCGAAAAGAACCGAAGAATTATCGTACGGCCAGAAACGCCTCGTGGCGCTCCTTTCCGCCGTCATATCGGATGAGCATCAGCCGGCATTGTTACCATGGTCCGGACGCCGGGGACGACTTTTTGAATGCCGCCCGGCTTGCATGCCGCGAGCGAGAAAATGAGCGCGAGGCACATAAAAGAACACATCAGCCAAGTCGCTTTGCCTGGAATGCGGCCGTTTCTGGCAGGGGAGGGATGTACAGATTGACTCACGTCGGTTCCTCCGGGGTCGGAATAAACGATCGAGCACGTATGCCCGAGATAACAGCTCGAAAACCACCGTCGTCATTATTGTACCAAACACCGAACAAATGGGGCAGAGGTTCGTGATATTGAGCGTATATTGTATATTAACCCGTTCATTTCTCCATATAATCCATTACGGCCCACTATTTGGAACGGTGTCCAAATCGATTTCCTACGACATATCTGTCAATAAGCCAAAGGAACCGTATCGCTCGCTGTCGCTCGAAGACAGGGAAGAAAAGACACAGAGCGTGGTATTACCGTTTGCGTCCGCCTTGATTTTCTCGAGTTCCGCAAGCCATGTCCGATAGATGTCATACATGCACGGATCATGCTGAACATCGACCAAAACGGCTCCGTATTCCTGCTCGCTTCCAAACGGATCCGGAGTCAGATGCTGTCCGCCTTCGTAATATGCCATCTCTACACCAAGGGCATTGCATAAATTCGCGATGTTTTGGATCTCTGCACCCATTGACTCGATGCTATTCAGGGCAAGCCGCTCAACCAGGGCAATATCAGCACTGCTTCCCGCTTCTTCCGGGGCGCGAATCGCTACCATGAGTAAAAGATAATTTTCACTGCCGGGTGAACTTTTGAAAGATGGTTATGTATCGGCAAAGAGGGCGTTATCGCTCCTCTGTCAATCGTATTTATGAGTCAGTTGCCTCCTTACCGTGCATAAGCATGACACCCAGAAGAACCAGCCATACTGCCCACCAGAGGATCGCCGGTATGTAAAGGGCGTTAAAATATAACCCGAAAATACCGAATATCGATCCGATGATGAACAGGCCGGAAGTGATTTTGTCGCGAAGGACTTTTCTGGACATGAAAAGTCCGAGGATGATGGTTGCGACATATGGCAGAAGGTAGCTGAGCGGACGTATAAGTAGCCAGAAATTGATCCAGTTATCGGACATCATGCCGATCCGGGAAGACTGGCCGATCAGAACCCAGGAAATCCCGTTCTCACCAAAATCAAACAACGGGCCCAGAATTCCGATCACCAGAACAATGACGGATAAGCGTTTATCCTGTGCCTCAAGGAAGTGATACAGGCCAATCCAGCCGACCAGCCAGCATATAACAAA
>JAFGGR010000123.1 GCA_016930475.1 Clostridiales bacterium
CATCCCGAACACAGCAGTTAAGCTCTCTCGTGTCGACAATACTTGGCTGGTAACGGCCCGGAAAGATAGATCGCTGCCGGATTATATGAAGACCCGTCGCGCATAAGCGGCGGGTCTTCTTTTTATTTATTAAGTCGAGAGAGACGCATGGGTCATCGTGTCGAGGTGTGGTAAACAAATCTCTACATTGCTTTTCGTATATAAATGGTATAATTACTCTGTCGGAGTGTTTGGAGCGTGTTCTTATGTCGCTCCTTGAGTTTCGGATATTTTCTATGAATGGAGAGCGTTCTATGTGTGCAAAGATTTTAATCGTCGACGATGAACCGAACATAGTGGATATTCTGAAGTCGAATCTTGAGCGGGATGGATATACGACGATCACGGCCGGGGACGGGCAAACCGCTTTGGACTTGGGTTTGAATATGAAACCTGACTTGATCCTTCTGGACTGTATGCTTCCCAAGATGGATGGCTTCGATGTTTGTAGAAGGTTGCGGCTCCAGACGAACGTACCGATTCTGATGCTGACCGCCAAGAGCGAGGAGATCGACAAGGTCCTTGGATTGGAGCTTGGCGCGGATGATTATATCACGAAGCCGTTCTCCGTACGGGAAGTGTTGGCTCGTGTAAAGGCGCAGTTGAGAAGAGTCTCTCTGGCGGAGAGCGACGCGTCCGAGAACAATAAAGTCATGACCTTCGGGGAACTTGAAATCGACACCGATGCGTATCAGGTCCGAAGAGGCGGCAAGGTCTTGGAGCTTACGCTTCGCGAGTTTGAATTGGTTCGATTTCTGGCGCAGAACGCCGGCCAGGTTTTTTCCAGAGAAACGCTCCTGGAGCGGGTCTGGGGTTACGAGTATTATGGAGATGTAAGGACGGTAGATGTCACGGTGCGGCGCACCCGTGAGAAATTGGAGCCGGACCAGAATAATTACCGCTACATTCTGACCAAGCGTGGTGTGGGGTACTATTTCGACAAGAGCCAGACATGAGTGAAGGAAGCCGATCGAGATGACATTTCGGACTGTCTTTGCAGCCTCGTCGGGGGCTGCAGGTCTTTTTCAACAATTGTTGGAAAATATTTGGATCGTTATAGTTGTTTTGTGTCTTGGCGTGCTCATCGGTTTGATCGGGGGCGTCATCTATTCGCGGTATAAAGCGAAATACTTTTCGAATGAAGCGGAACGACGAATCAAGAATATCATCTCCGATTTCAAGAAGGAGAAGGATACGTCCGAGACGATCCTCCGGGAGCTTCAAGTCGGCGTTCTGGCCTACGGTGCCGACGGCAGGTTGATCACGGGCAACCCTTCGGCGAACGCTCTTTTGGGCATTCGCGATATACCTCAGACCATGCAGGGGTTCTTGAACCGTTACGGCAAAGATAACGGTATTTCGCTGGCGTTGATGCTTCAAACAAACAACGTGACCGGAAACGTCGCCGTGAAGGATCGGATCGTTCGACTTCGTATTACGCGTGCGCAACTGTCCATGTATAAAACGCCCAGTTGGATCGTCATCATTCAGGATATCACCGAACAGGAACGGGAGGACAAACAACGCAAGGAGTTTGTGGCAAATGTGTCCCATGAACTCAAGACTCCGCTCACGACGATTTCCGCATATTCGGAGACTCTTCTGGATTGGGGCCTTGAGGGCAAGACGATTCAGGAAATCAGAAGTGACATTGCTCGGATCCATGACGACTCGAACCGAATGGACCACCTCGTGCAGAATCTTTTGCTCCTGTCCTCGATCGATAGTCGCGGAATCCGCCCGAACATGGTCCAGTACGATATTGTTTCCCTGATGCGGCAGGTCGTTTCCCGGATGCAGATCCAAGCCCAGGAGAAGAACATCGACCTAAAAAGCTCTGTGCTATCCATCGTTCCGCCGGTTTTCGGAGATCCGACGGCAATCGACCGCATCCTGACTAATTTGACCTCGAACGCGATCAAATACACCGACCACAACGGACGCGTAACGGTTTCGCTTCAGAAAACGGACAACTACATTTCGCTCAAGGTCGCGGATAATGGGATGGGTGTATCCAAGGAGAATTTGCCGCGACTTTTCGATCGGTTTTATCGCGTCGATTCAACGGGCTCCAGAAAATACGGAGGAACCGGACTCGGTCTTTCGATTGCGAAGGAACTCACGGAACTTCAGGGCGGGACGATATCGGTTTCCAGCACTTTGGGGAAAGGCTCGGAGTTTGTGATCACGATCCCGAAGGCTGAAACGACTTATCGGGAGACCTTAGCCGCCATATTATCGGATTCGCCCAGGACCGAGATCCTTTTCGAAAACGCGCGGCAATATCTGATGAAAGCAGCGGAAGATATCGATTTGCCGGTTTATGAGCTCAGCAAGATCACCGGCGAGCAAATTGAAGAACTGCTTTCTTACCTGCTGATGGTGACGGAGGAGGAAGTCGATGCAGTGAATCTTCGGAATGCGAATTCGGGTGCGCAGCGCAGTGCCCCGGTCGACGAAGTCATCGAAGCGAAAAGAAATATTCCGCCCCCCGAAGAAGTCGGGAATAGAAGGAGCGAACAGGCCGCTGAGGGCGTTGTGAAGCAAAGGACCAGTCCGATCTCCGATGGCCTTGAGAAGCCCCGAAGTACGCCGGAGCCCGCAGTTCCCGAAAGGCCCCGCAGTGCGCCGGAGCCCGTAGGCGTCGATAAACCCCGCAGTGCGCCGGCGTACGTAGCTCCCGAAAGACCTCGCAGTGCTCCGGTCCCCGAAGGCGTCGAGATCTCCCGAAGAGCTCCGGTCCCTGAACCGACTGTCCGCCCGTCGTATATCATTGAGCCGTCCCCGGTGATCAGAAACTCCGATCGGGTGGCGAAGTCAATCCCGGGAAAAGATAAGATATCCGCTCGCGAGGTACCGATCAAGAGAAATATGGACGCCGTTTCGCCGGGGCCCATCCAGTCCAATAACAGAGATTCAACGAAGGAATTGTCGGATAGGTTGACAAAATCCAAGATTCACCCGGATAATAGACAGCGGCTGAAATTATCGGAGCTGCAAAGCAGCATCGACGCATTACATCCGCTCGACTCAGTCGGGGCCGACACAAATACGAAGGAAGACAAGAGGGAAAGCTGACATGTCCAGTTATCGTATCGAAGGCGGGGCGGCGCTCCGCGGTGACGTTTCAATCAGCGGAAGTAAGAATGCGGTCTTAGGAATTTTGGCGGCTGCCATGCTTTTGGACGGACCGTGTATTCTCGAAAATGTCCCGCAGATCGCGGACGTTCAGGCGATGCTTGAAATCTGTGAAACGCTGGGCGCCGTCATCACACCCTTGGGAACGGGGATGTATAAAGTAGATCCGACCCACATCACGACCTATGAGGCGACGCACGCCAAAGTAAAAAATATTCGCGCCTCCTATTATCTTCTCGGCGCTTTGCTGTCCCGTTTCAAAAAGGCGACCATGCATATGCCCGGGGGTTGCAATTTCGGAACACGTCCGATCGATTTGCATCTTAAGGGCTTTTCCAAACTCGGAGCGTTGGGAACGGATCCATCCGATATTCGGGACGGCATCATTCGCATCGTCGCCGACCGACTGCACGGCGGGCATGTTTTCCTGGATGTGGTCAGCGTCGGCGCAACGATCAATATCATGCTGGCGGCGACCCGCGCGGAAGGCGTTACGACGATCGAAAACGCGGCAAAGGAGCCCCACATCGTCGACGTCGCGAACTTTTTGAACTCGATGGGCGCCAACATCAAGGGCGCCGGAACCGATAACATCCGAATCAAGGGCGTTCCGGGTTTGCCCGGCGGATATTCGTATTCGATCATTCCGGATCAAATTGAAGCGGGTACGTACATGATCGCGGCCGCGATGACCCGGGGCGACGTGACGATCCACAATTTGATCCCAAAGCATATGGAACCGCTTTCGGCCAAACTCCTCGAGATGGGCTTCAATATTGAAGAAGGCGACGACAGCATTCGCGTCAATATCGATGAAGGCAAGAGGATCGAGCCGGCTAATTTCAAGACGATGCCGTATCCGGGGTTCCCGACTGACCTTCAACCGCAGGCAACCTCCTTGTTGTGTTTGGCTGACGGCCTGAGCCGCATGCACGAGAATGTCTGGGATAACCGTTTCCAATACGTCAGTGAACTGCAATCGATGGGTGCCGAGATATCGGTGATCGGGCGGGTCGCATTGGTTTCCGGGCCGGCGAGATTGAGCGGCTCTAACGTAGTGGCAATGGATCTGCGAGCCGGAGCGGCGATGGTTTTGGCGGGGCTGGTTGCCAATGGGATGACGACGATATCGTCCGCGCAGAGGATCGATCGCGGTTATGAGCGGATCGTCGAAAAGCTGAGGGCACTCGGAGCCCGAATTGATCGTTTTGATGATGATGATGAGTTGGAATGCGCCCGTCCTTTGGTGGACGGCTGACGACGACGGAAGCGCCGGTGATTCGATAAGACACGAACGAGGCGATGAGCCGGATTGCGATATGGATCGGCCGGTTGGGTGAAGTGATGTTGGATGAACGGATAAAAATTGTACCTCTTTTTAGTGGAAGCAGCGGAAACAGTGTGTTTTTGCGTTTCGGCAGGACGCGCGTCCTGATCGATATCGGCCGCTCAACCAAGCAGATCGTCGCCGCATTGGAACAAATCGGAGAGGATCCGACCCGGGTGGACGGGATACTGATCACGCATGACCATTCCGATCATTTGAGCGGACTGGATGTTTTTGTGCGAAAATTCGGGATCCATGTCTACGCCTCGGAGGCGACATGGCGGGGGATCCATATGTCTGAAGCCAAACCCCACGCGGAGGCTCTCGATCATGTGATTGAGCCGTGGCGTAGCTTTTCGATCGGTGAGGTCGAGATCACGCCATTCCCGACCCCGCACGACGCGAGAGGTTCTCTGGGATATCGTTTGTCCGCGCTCGGGAAAACCGTATCGGTTGCGACCGACCTCGGACACTTCAGCGAGG
>JAFGGR010000124.1 GCA_016930475.1 Clostridiales bacterium
CAGGTCATCCATGATTTGGCGGCACGCACCCGGGTCACCGAGGAGACGCGGAATCCCAGGCTGATCGGGCTGTTCTTTCTGGCCGCAGCGATCGCCATATTCGCGTACTTCTACTCGAGGAATTTGAAGGATCTGATTTTCGATTTGAGCGACATCCACGTGCCGCGTCTATACGAGTAATTCCTGCGGAAAGACGATTCCCCAAGATGAACGCAATCGGTCCATCAAGGCCATGATTGCGTGTGTTTCGGATAGGGGCATGACCGGACTTTCCTTTTTTCCTGCGCGAACGCACTCCGCCACCTCAGCCGCCTCGTACTGATAACCGGTCGAATGATATTCCGGCTCAAATACTTCCGTCGGCCGGCTTCGAAAGAATCCGTCCGGATCCTTTTCGAAAAACATCGCGCTTCTGCCCATCCAAAAATCCTTGATCTCGATATACCCTTTGGTACCCGCGATCCGCATCGAATTCGAAAATGCGTTATCGATCGACACCGACGCACATGCGGTCTTCACGTCTTTACCGAAGGGTCTGTCTTGTTCCTCGTAACGGAAAATGATCTCAAAGGAAGCGTCCACTCCCGTTACCGCTCGTGTCACCGTCGTCAGGATCTCCTGCGGCTCACTGCCGAAAAGCATGGAGAAGAAAGAAATCGGATATACTCCCAAATCAAGCAAAGCTCCTCCGCCCTTTTCAAGGGCGACCGTGCGTCGGTTCTCCTCCGTCATCAATGTCATTCCGAAATCCGAATAGGCGCGGACCGGAGAGCCGATTCGGCCCTCCCGGATCCATTCGAGGGCTTTTCGCGTGACCGGCAAGAAACGCGTCCACATCGCCTCCATTAAAAAAACGTCATGGTTCCGGGCGCATTGGATCATCCGTTCGGCTTGAGTCGCATTCAAGGCAAACGGCTTTTCGCAAAGAACCGGCTTGCCGTGAGATAAGAAGAATTCTGCCGTCTCGGCATGTTGCGTGTTCAGATTCGAGATATATACGGCATCGATGTCCGGGTCCGTCGCAAGCTGCGCATATGAGCCGTAAGGAACGGCATCCGGGAACAGGGAAATATGGTCCGATATGAAAGCGTCCGCACGCTCCTTGCTGTTGGACGCGACCGCGCCGAGTGTTACTTCCGGCAGTTCGGCAAGTCCTAACGCAAAACGATGCGCAATCGCTCCCGGGCCGGCAATACCAAATCGAAAAGCACTCATTTTCATTCCTCCTTCGGATGAATCACTGTGCGGTCTTCACGGTCGAGCGAATAGTCACTTACAGAGTTCTAACGAGACTGATAGGGAATGGTTTCGGTCACCCGGATGATCTTATCCAAGCGTTCGCCGGCATTATATCGAGAGACCGAAAGGGTATCGTGAGGGCCTCTGTCGATGGCTTCAATAATGATGAAGGCTGTGTTATTAACCCGGATTCTCAGACGGTCGGGGCCGAGTTCCTGCTCCAAAAACGCGGAAGCATCCAGCGATGTCCCCCGGATGAATCCTCCCTCTTCCTGAAGATTCAGGTTCTTGGTTTCCTTCATTTCCGATAAAACCGGGGCATTGTATTCGAAGGACTCAAAAAATACGATCGGGATCTCCGCCTCGTCGAACGGGACATAGTCCGACCGATTGACGGTCACCTCCCGGTAAATGTCCGCGATATCGTCATTGTTCGCGTCAATGTATATACCGGACTCGTTATAGTACAGGTCCACACCGTTGAGCGACCGGAGCGTGTTATTATAAACGACGTCATACGCTTCATAGAGCTTCCTTCTGAACTCGTATTTTCTGCCGGGAAGAAGCGAACTCAACCCGGAACTGGCATAGAGTTTATCTCCGGCATAGATACTGTCGACACAATACATGACGTCGATACTTTCCCGTTCCTCCGTCGTCATCGATGAAAGAAATGCCCGAGCGCCGCAGAAATCATCCGTCCCGGCACCGAACGCGATTAAGATCACATCATAAGCGGGTTTCTCGGCCCGGATCCGGTCCGCAATCGTCAGCAGGCAGGCGACGCCCGACGCGTTGGCGTGTATCCCGTCATAGATCCTCGGAGCCTCCGTCGGCTCAATCGACTCTTGCGTTCCGTTCTCATCCGATTCTCCCGTCGTCGTAGCTGTCGGATCGGGTTCGACCGGATCGGGCATCTCTGAATTGGGCAGTTTGGCGATGTCGTAATGAACACCGACCACCACGGTTCGCTTGATCGGAGTATAAAGTTCTCCCTCTTCGCGAAGCATAAATCCCTCACCCGGAATTCTTACGATGTAATTTGTCGACTGATGAGCCCGATACGAGTCGTAAAACTCTTGTTCTTCGACCGTGTACCCCATCCGGGTTAACTCGTCCTTGATCAATAACCCCGCTTCTCTCTCCTGTTCGGAATAGGCATAACGTTCGGGAAACTCGGACGCGAGCGTCATGGCAATATTTTTACCGTAATCCCCGTATTCCGCAGGTTTGATCTCCTCGGTATTCCCGTCGTCCAGGCAACCCGAAAAAAGGAAGACCGAGCTCGCGACGATCGCCGCCAGAAAAGAACAGAAAATTCGCGTTTTTCTTTCGTTCGCTTGATTTGCATATCGATGATCAGTCATGTTTCGCCTGCCTTATGACATATTTCAGAAAGCGCCGAATCGTAGTAGCGAACGGCCGCCTCAAGGGGAACCGTCTGAACGATCGGCTTCTTTTCCGGACCGATTCGGATGAGGCTGACCTCACTCCCCTGCTTTTCCAAAGATTTGGCGATCCGCTTCAGGAGCGCATCCTTGCCGACCTCGGTCAGTTTGACCGGAAGTCCGAGTTGCTCGAACAACTTGTGCAAAGCGGCGGAGTGGCACATTGCGAGAAGCGAAAGAGCCAAGGCCTCGCCGGGCGTATATTTTAAGAAACGAAAATGTCCCTCGATCGCATCGGCGATGTCGCGCCCGAAAGCCAGAAGTTCGGGCTGTATCTTGCGGATCCTGTCCCCCGAACGCAGACCCTCCTCCACCAGCGCCGCAACGTCCTTTGCGGATGCCAGCGCGTGCAAAAGACCCGGATTGTCGATCAATCCGTACTGGATCAACTGAGCGATCCCGTTCGCGATATATCGGTGAGGAAGCGTCTTGAGATAGGCAACATCGATGACCGAATACGAGGTTTGAACCGGGACCCGGATGATATCCTTCTGGCTTTGAAAATGAAGTGTGGCATGCGACATCATCACCGACTCGAGCATAGACAGCAGTGTGGTCGGGACAAGTAGGGTCTTCACTCCGCGCCCGAATGTCGAAGCCGCGAAAGTCGCGATGTCGATCACTCCGCCCCCGCCCAAGGCGATCACATAAGAGCAGTCCAGATCGTATAAGCGTTCATATACGGCGGTCAGTGTATCGAGCGTTTTGGACGACGCGTTACCGTCGACAATGATATGAGCCGGCACAAAACCTTTTCCCGCGAAGGAGTCGGTAAATTCCTTCAAATAATAACCGGCTACCTCACGGTCCGTGACGATCAATGTCCTCTTCAGGTCGCCTGAGCCGGCAATGTAGTCCGCCGCCATGGATCCCGCTACAGAACGCCCGATATCGATCGGGGAATGATTTTCTAATTCTATTCTTTTGGTTTGCATACGTCCTCCGAAGGATTCATTGACCATTATCATATCATTTTTCTTCTTTCTGTGTGAATAGTCCACTGTTTCGGCTGTGTGACGTTTTTCGAAAAGCGGGATTATAAGTCTCGGGGCCGTTTTTGTGGTAATATGTTTAATTAGATTTTATTCACGGAGGATCCGTTATGACTTTTTCTGATTCCGCTCCCAAACGCGTCGTCCGCACCCGTTTCGCGCCCAGTCCGACGGGGTTTATGCATGTCGGAAATCTGCGTACCGCGCTATATGAGTTTTTGGTCGCCAAGTCTTCGGGCGGGCGCTTCATCCTGCGGATCGAGGACACCGACCGCGGTCGTCTGGTCGACGGGTCGGTGGATGTCATTTTCCGTACGCTTCGAGCCGCCGGCCTTTCGCATGACGAAGGTCCGGACGTCGGCGGTCCTTTCGGCCCATACGTCCAGAGCGAGCGGATGAGCCTTTATCTTCCGTTCGCGGAGCAGTTGGTCCGCGAAGGTCACGCATATTATTGTTTCTGCTCCAAGGAGCGCTTAGACTCCCTCCATATCGAAGACGAATCCGCCGCCGGCTATGACCGTCACTGCAGAGACCTTTCCGCGGAAGAGGTTCGCGAGAATTTATCAAATAACGCCCCTTATGTCATCCGTCAGAAGATGCCGCTTACCGGCGAGACGACCTTTGACGACCTGGTCTTTGGGAGGATCACCGTGCCGAACAAGGAACTGGAAGACCAGATCCTCATCAAGGCGGACGGGTATCCGACTTATAATTTCGTCAATATCATCGACGACCACCTGATGGAGATCACACATGTCGTCCGCGGCAGTGAGTATTTGTCGTCGACGCCGAAATACAATCTCCTTTATGAGGCATTCGGCTGGGAGATCCCCTCCTACGTTCACCTTCCGCTCATCCAGGGACGGAATGAGGACGGGACGGTATCCAAACTCTCCAAGCGACACGGTGCGACGGGCTTTGACGATTTGATCGCGGAGGGCTTTCTGCCGGAAGCCGTCGTCAATTATATCGCCCTTCTCGGATGGTGTCCCAAGGAGGATCTCCGGGAAATTTTTACTTTGGAGGAGCTGATTCAAGCTTTTTCTATTGACGGGATCAGCAAATCGCCCGCGACCTTTGATTACGATAAGCTCGAATGGTTCAATGGCGAGTACATTCGCCGAATGAGCCCGGATGAGTTTGTCGTAATGGCCCGATCAAACTTTCAGGCACTGAGCGGGATCGGCACCGACTTGTATCCTCTTCTGACCGAGATTTTGCAGCCGCGTATCACGAGATTCTCTCAGATCACCGAGAAGCTCGCCTATATCAATGAGTTGGTCGATTTCGACCCGGTGCTTTTCGAGCACAAGAAGAGCAAATCGAGCATCGATTCCGCACGTACATTCCTCGGTCATGCCGCGGAAGCGCTCGAAAACCTTGCGGAATGGACCGGCGAGTCGATCATCGCCGCGCTCTCGGGCGTTGCCGATCGATTTGAGGTGAAGAACGCGACCGTTATGTGGCCGGTCCGCATCGCCGTTACCGGAATGGCGGTAACGCCGGGCGGTGCGGTCGAAGCGCTCCTTCTTCTCGGCAAGGGTCGGTCACTCGAGCGAATAACACGAGCGCGACAACGGATCTCTGAAAAGGATTAAATTTACTCATTTATTGAATGGGCGATCAGCCGGAGGAAAGAGTATGAACGAAAACAGTAATTTTATTTTTGATATGATTCGCGAGGACATCGGGCCGGGTGGGCGTTTTGAGGGAATGAAAGTGCATACGCGCTTCCCGCCGGAACCGAACGGGTATCTGCACATCGGGCACGCCAAGGCACTGGAGATCGACTTTGGGGCAGCCGAGACCTTCGGCGGTCTATGTAACCTTCGGATGGACGACACCAATCCGACCAAGGAGGATGAGGAATACGTCGATGCGATCAAGGAGGATATCCGTTGGCTCGGCCATGACTGGGGAGACCGATTCTTCTACGCATCCGATTATTTCGAGCAAATGGTCGGGTACGCCGTAGAGCTGATCCGAAAGGGCCTCGCTTATGTATGCGAACTGACCCCCGACGAGGTGCGCCTTTATCGGGGAGACCTGAAAACGCCTGCGCAAAGCCCTTATCGAGATCGGCCGATCGAAGAGAGCCTCCTTCTTTTCGAGCAGATGCGCGCGGGAAAATTCGAGGACGGCAAGATGACTCTTCGGGCAAGGATCGATCTGGCTTCCGGAAATTTCAACATGCGCGACCCGGTAATTTACAGAATCAACCGGATCACCCATCACAATACCGGGGACCGTTGGTGCATTTACCCGATGTATGATTTCGCCCACCCGATCGAGGACGCGATCGAGGGGATCACGCATTCTTTGTGTTCTCTGGAGTTCGAGTCTCATCGCCCGCTTTACGACTGGGTGCTCGAGAATTGTTCTGTCCCCATGAAGCCCCGACAGATCGAATTCGCCCGATTGGGGATCACCCACACGGTCATGTCCAAGAGAAAACTCCGCGCCATGATCGAAAAAGGCCTCGTCGACGGTTGGGACGACCCCAGGATGCCGACGCTGTGCGGCCTCAGACGCAGAGGGTACACCCCGGCTTCGATTCGTGTTTTTCACGAGCGAAACGGTGTCTCAAAGGTCCAAAGCGTCGTCGATTACGCTTTTCTCGAGCACTGTCTCCGAGAGGATCTGAATCTTTCGGCTAAGCGGGTCATGGCGGTCCTGCGCCCGATCAAACTCATTATTCAGAACTATCCGGAAGATAAGACCGAGTACTTCGAGGTGGAGAACAATCCGGAAAATCCGGCCGACGGCACGCGGCGGGTCGCGTTTTCCCGTGAGCTTTATATCGAAGGCGACGACTTCATGGCGGAACCCGAGAAAAAATTCTATCGCCTCTTCCCCGGTAACGAGGTCCGACTCAAGTCTGCGTTTGTCATTCGATGCACGGGTTTTGACCGGGATGAAGCCGGAAAGATCCGGACCGTTTACGCCGAATATGACCCGGATAGCCGCGGAGGAAATACGGCCGACGGCAGAAAGATCAAGTCGACC